>JAQIBZ010000296.1 GCA_027858815.1 Desulfobacteraceae bacterium | reverse complement strand
GTACATTCACAATGTCAGACATGCCATGGTCTCAGACCCCGGGGAGGCAAACCGTTTCTTGCTATTAACGTCACGGTCCATGTTGACTTCCGAAATTGTGACGGCGTCGTCCCTCCCAGTTTCTTCTTTCGAGGCTCAATCCCTTCAACCATAAGGCTTACGGCCTGCCTGCTCGCTGTCCTACGCTTAATCGCAGGGGTTACCCCCGTTGATCCAAGGACTCGCTACCCGGTGGATAGCCATCCTTCCGGGGCGGGATTCACACCCGCTTAAATGTACGACCTTGCCCGGCCGCACCACAATTCAAGACGCGGTACCGTTTCCACGTCGGTGTTCGGTGAAAAAGAATATAAGCAATGATCTTTGTACGCCGGATCAGGGGATGGTCGGATTTCGCCTTTCGGCCGTCAGACGTTTTTTAAAATTCTTCCATCAGTGTTGGCCGTTCCAGACAGACGGAATATTTTGTTTCCAGCAACTCTTTTCGGATAGATTCAATGCGTGCGCTCGGGATGATCCGCGAAAAAAGTGGCACTGAAATTTCAATTTGTTCCGGCTGTTTTGCAACAGCCTGAGCCAATGAGGGGGTCATCGGGCAGTCCTCCAAGCTTTTCCTGTTACAGAATTATTTCCTGCGCCCAGATTAAAGAATATTATACTGCGTGTCAAATAAATACCTGAATTTAAAACAGATGAAATTCGGACAGGCGTTTTAAATTACCCCAGTTGAATCGCTTTTTCCGGGCAAAGCTCCTGACAGCAAAAACAGGTGATGCAGGTGTCTGCATCTACCTCAGGAAACACATCAACGATTTCCAGGGCTGATACCGGGCACTGATCCACGCAGGTCCCGCACCCTGTGCAAAGACTTTGATCCACCTGCGGGCGAAATGATATTTTACTGGCAAGCATTTCCTGAATTGCCGGATTTTGGGCGACCCCTTCTCCGCCCAATGGCGGCAGTTTAAAATTTTTCACCTTTTCCAGCGTTCCAATAATATTAACAGTCGTCAGGTCATAATCGCCCAGACCATCTTCTTTTGCTTTTTGCAGAAATCGCAGGCACGACGGATCACACCCCATCATGGTCGCCACCACGGCATCCATGGCCACGGCATTATCTGCTGCCAGAATCAAACCGATATCCCGCAAATCCGGAGATGACGGGCCATTGCCCTCCATGCCGACCACCGCATCCATGATGAAAAGGTCCGGCACACGAATCTTAAACACATCCACCACTACTTCCTGAAACCGGGCCGGGTTTCCGGCCACCTTATGAAGAAGGGCTTTTTGCGCACCGCAAAGAAAGCCGTAGCTGTTTTTTATCGCCCCGGAAAGCACTGTCAGCCCATGGGTTTTAAATCGCGGCAAACTGATGATGATATCGGCCTCCATGATGGCTCTAGAAACGCTCGCCGAAGCCATAAACGCCGGGTTAAAATCAACTGTTACCGGATCATTGCCGATATTCTGATAATACCCTTTGGCCGCTTCCATAAGCCCTGTTTTTTCAAAACATTCCTCATTGGCCCCATAGCTGGCAACACCCGGATTGTCCCCCACAATAATGGCGGCCGGATTCAGGGTTTCCACTTTTTCCACCACTGCCCGGAGCACGGACGGATGGGTGACAATGGCTTCATCCGCATCTGAACTTCTTAGCGCATTGGGTTTGATCAGGACTTTTTTGCCGGATAAATTTATTGGAAATATTTCAAAGGCCCGGTCAACAGCCGGACGAACCGTATCATGGGTTGCTGGGTGAATCAGTACTTTTTTCATCTATTCTGCCTCGATTAACATCGTGTTATTTTTTTAAGACCATTCATATCGCTTATCGTAACAACAAATTATGGAAAAGTTTTCAAATTGTCAAACCCGAGAAGTTCAATTGTCGGAATTCAATGAGCAGAGTTACCAAATATTTGATGGTTATAGGATAATACGAGATAAGAAATGCTGAGGAAACCATTTACAAACTGAAAAACAGCCATACTTTAATCGTAAGGGAACAAAATTAAAAATCTAAAGTCATAAGGAGGTTCCCATGAATACACAAAATTATAATCCGTTAAAATTATTTCTGGATCTTGAAAAACTCAATGAACTGAATTCACTGGGATATGCAGGAAAATTCACCCTTGGCGAAACCGTGGTCTTAGCTTGCGGGCCATGGGATACAGGCCCGCGATTTATTTCTGAAAATGAAGCCATATATGATAGAGCAGCCAACACCTATTGGGAAAAAAATTGTTACAATGCCATAAAAAGTAGATGACCGGAGCTATTTATAATACAGTCTGTCTTCCAGCTTCATAAATCCTCGAATAGTGTGGGCAGCCC
>JAQIBZ010000294.1 GCA_027858815.1 Desulfobacteraceae bacterium | reverse complement strand
ATGTCCATGTCCCGTGCCCTGTTTATGTTTTTTTTACTTGCCATTGGCCTGCTCACCGGCTGGGTGGGTAGGGGTTTCGCCATCCAACGGAAAAAACAAAAATAGAATCCCGTTCATCTAAATATTTTGATGGAAGGGGTAAAATTTGTGGCATGCAAAATGACGGCGGATATGATGGAATTTACGCAAGATGATTTTATTGAAGGCGTTAAAATTCAAACCGCTGAAGATTTCCTGAAATATGCCATGGATTGCAAAATATTGTTATACACTTGATCTGCCGTGTTATGTGGGGCATATTGTATTTAATAAAATGATTTATGTGTCTCTCATAAATATTTTTCGTTTTCTGTCATTGCGAGGGAGGCACGACCGAAGCAATCCCCATATCGATTTAGAGATTGCTTCACTTCGTTCGCAATGACTGGATAGTAGTCAGTTTTTCATTCAGGCAATAGCTAAAAACCTTCCAACCATATTTACTCTCACCCGGTTATACCGTTCTCGAATGCAGGTGTCAGGTTTTGTGTCTTTTTACTGGTTGCTTATTTTACCGCTAAAGTGAAAACTCTCTGGGTCCGGGATAAGAATCTCTCAAGGCAAGACCATTTGACCGGCGCCCTGAATATCAGAGGTTTTTTCGAGACCGGTCAGCCGTTTTTCGACCTGGCAAAAAGAAACTGTCGTCCCTTTACCTTTGCATATATCGACCTTGATAACTTTAAGATAGGAATCAAAATGGCCGATTAACTTATGTATGAGATAAAAAAAACCGGCAAAAACAATATTCTTCACAAAGAATGGCGCAATGGAAACTTTGTTATCGACAAATAAATTTTGAGGTAAAGATGAAAAAAACACTGATACTTGCCGGCGGCGGACACGCCCACATGGTATGCCTTGCGAACCTGGATCAGTTCATTCAAAAAGGTTTTGATGTCAATGTCATTGGTCCGTCCGAGCATCATTATTATTCCGGAATGGGCCCCGGCATGCTCGGACAGATATACCGACCGGAAGAAGTCAGGTTTGCGACAAAACGCCTGGTGAAAAGAAAAGGCGGCCGGTTTGTTCTGGGAAAGATTAAAAAAATTGATGCGGATGCCCAAACCATCATTCTGGAATCTGGCGACGCTTTATCCTATGATGTCCTCTCATGCAACCTGGGCAGCCAGGTGCCAAAAGACATGATTAAAGGTGATTTAAATGATATTTATACGGTCAAACCCATTGAAAGGCTTGCAGATGCTCAGCAGCGCATCCTGACATTGGGCAAAGAAAAAAAAATTACCATCGGCGTTATCGGCGGCGGTCCGTCTGCGGTTGAAATCGCCGGCAATGTCTGGCGGTTAACCCAAATACCGGGCATGAAACCGGCAGACATCAAAATTCTGACAGATAAATCCCTTATGCCGAATCATCCTGAGAACATCCGCCGCATGGCCCGGTCATCGCTTGAAAAACGCGGGATCGAAATAAAGGAAGAATGCCGGATTCATGATATAAAAACCGGGATCGTAACAGAACAATCCGGAAAAGAACACGATCTGGATGTTATTTTTCTTGCCATCGGGGTCAAACCGAATCGAATTTTCAAAGATTCAGACCTTCCTGTTGGTCCGGACGGCGGATTGCGGGTCAATCAATACCTGCAAAGCACGACTTACAGCAATATTTTTGGTGGCGGCGACTGTATCTACTTTCAGGACCGCCCCCTGGACAAAGTCGGTGTATATGCCGTCCGCCAGAACCCGGTTCTTTTTCATAACCTGATGGCAACACTTGAAGGCACAACTTCCCTGATACCCTTTTCTCCCGGCAGCGAGTACCTGTCGATATTTAATCTGGGAGATGGCACGGGAATTTTTCATAAATGGCGGATTTTATTCGGGGGACGGATTGCATTCAGGATCAAGGACACGATTGACCGAAAATTTATGACAAAATTTCAGGCGTTTGAGTAGATACCTGAATTTAATGAACAAGGGGTTCAGCTAATGCTGAAAACATTTTCCGCATTAACACAAATCGGCTTTAGTCATTGTTTCGCCCACCACAATGTCATTCCGGCATGCTTCCCCGATAGAAACATTCGAGGACAAGCTTAGCCGGAATCTATATTCGAAATAGCACATAACTGGATTCCCGATAGAAACATTCGGGAATGACAAATCTGCTTTGGCCGAAACGATGATCAAGGCCCACAAATCAAGTAATTGAAAGGATAATTAGTCTCTGAACGAAAACCCCTAATTCAGGTTGTCATTACGAAAAGTGAGGAACGAACGACGAAGTAATCTCCTGCTAATCATGGGATTGCTTCGGTCGTTCCTCCCTCGCAAAGACAGAAAATTCATGGTTAATGGACTTTTCGGAAATTCAGGGTCAAATCTTTAATCTTGACCAATAAAAAGTGAAATGTCCTGTCTGGTTTGTCAAGATTAAAGATTTGACCCCAGTGCTCGCTGTTCCTGATTATCGGCGAGTTGGGCGGTGTCGGGGCCATTGTTTGGGGCTTTATATCAACACAATTTATTGTGTAACCCCATCTGATTAGAAGCAGCAAAGGTCAATGTGGGTGGTACGCAGTGGAAGACTACATGATACGGAATACAGCATTGTTATTAATTAAAAATTTATAGATTGAAAATGGCAACGTAAGCTTGGGGTCACCCATGATCATGCTGTAATTGAAATATGGGACAAGGTAAAAGTAAAGGAACATGCAAAAAAAAGTTTTTAAAATTCTTTGCACCTTGAAATAGTGACTGAAACCGGAATTGAGCGTTTCATATTTTCAAATATTACAGCTTAAAAAAACACTGCAGGGGAAACCTCCCGGCATATGAAAAAATAAAGCCTAAAAATGAAACTCTTTTCCTCAAAAAAAATAAAAGCTCCGTCGCAAATAATTAATGCAGTTTTATCTGGCACTGATGAGCCTGTTGATATTTTAAAATCAATTGCAGAGTGGATAAGACCGCTTTCTGCAGACAGCACAGATTATGTAAAAAAAAGAACTCTTGAACTTGAAAATGCTCTGAAACAAAACCCTGAGGCGGATGAAAAACTGGGACAAGCACTCAGTGCATGGCTTGAAAAAGCAAATTACTTTCTCGCCTTTGCTGTTCTCGGCATTTTTTCAAGACAGGGGTTCATGGGCGAGCTTGTGCACAGGATATATGAACATATAAATCCTGCTCCTTTAAATAAAAACAGCCTCTCAGATGCACTCTCAATTATCTTTGAAAAAGAAAAAGATCATAAATGGGTAAAAGAGATACCTGAAGAAACCTGGCTTCATCTTTTTGGAATGCTCTGGAATCAAAAGCCGGGGGAAGAATTTAAAATCCTTTCAAAAACCATAAACGAACTTCTTTATGCCCTTGAAATGCTTGCAATCTGGGTTTCAGCAGAAGAACTTGAAAAAGATCTTGTAAGAATTGAACCTGCAATTATTGAAAGAGACTTTGCATTTGTTGCACTTCAAAGGGAGGTTTCAGCGTATTGCAGGAATTATGAAAAATGGATTTCAGGGGAACTGCAAGAGCTTGAGGATGATTCCCATGCAAGGGTTCTTCTGGAACAGTGCATTCTTGCAGTTAAAAATTTCAGAAAAAAATCTGTTACAAAAGGTACAAGCATATCACTTTCATATTTGCTTGAAAGACTGGACCAGACCCTTGACAGAATAAACAGCGTTTTGGATCTTTTAAACCCCAATTCCCCGGATATTTCCAGAAAAACGGCAGTAGAACTTTTCACAAAGCTTGTTGCCGCGAGCAAGCAGAGATACAGCGTCAGATCACTGATAAATCAGAATATCAGGCTTTTATCCAGAAGCATTACAGAAAATGCAAGTGACCACGGCGAGCACTATATTACAAAAAACAGAAAAGAGTATTTTCAGATGTTTCTTTCAGGTGCCGGCGGAGGAATTTTCATTGCTCTTATGGCTCTGATAAAAATAAAAATTACCCAGCTCGAATTAAAACCTTTTTTGGAAACCGTTTTTGTCTGCCTGAACTACGGCATTGGGTTCATGACAATTCATATAATGCATTTTACTGTTGCAACAAAACAGCCTGCAATGACTGCATCAAGAATTGCAGGTGCCCTCCAGCAGGGAGAATATGGGGGAGCAAATCCCAAACCCCTTGCCGGCCTTCTGATCCAGGTTTCAAGATCACAGTTTATCGCAATTATCGGAAATGTCTCAATAGCAATTTTACTCTCCTTTTCAATCGGATGGTTCTTTTTAAACCATACAGATATTTCACTTATATCTGAAAAAAAAAGCAGGAACCTTTTACACGAGCTCACACCCATTGCAAGCCTTGCAGTATTTCATGCCGCTATTGCCGGAGTCTGGCTTTTTGTATCCGGACTTGTAGCAGGTTTTTTTGACAACAGAGCAAATTATCTGGGCCTTGGCGAAAGGCTTAAAATCCATCCAATTCTTAAAAGAATTATGCCATTAAAAGCACGAACAAAACTTGCAGACTATATGGACGAAAATTACGGAGCTCTGGCAGGAAACTTTATTTTCGGTGTGCTTCTTGGAACGACTTCCTATATAGGATATATTTCAAACCTGCCCCTTGACATCCGACATGTTGCATTTTCATCTGCAAATTTCGGATATGCAGTTTCAGCAGATATGCCCTGTATTTTTGAAATCGGAGCCTGCCTTTTTTATATTTTTCTTATTTCATCATTAAATTTATGGGTGAGCTTCGGGCTTGCTCTTTATATTGCCCTGAAAGCAAGAAACTTAAAACTTACACGTTTTTCAAAAATCATGGATTTATTCGGGCAGGAAGTAAGAAAAAAACCCTTATCCTTATTTTTCCCTCCCCCTGATTCAAAAACAAAACAAAACAAACCCTGAAACGGATTTTTTAATGGATATAGCGCAATAACAGATTTTTCGTTCAATAAAAAAGCTGAAATTTTATCTGGATATCTGGAGTTTTAATTTAATGATATTTTAATTTACTTTTCTTAGCGGTAAGAAAAGTAACAAAAGAAGCCGCTCCTGCAACACAGTTTTCCTCGTCCCGCCGGGTTCCATGGCGGGATCAAAAACTCGCTTAATCTTTTCACTCGACAATCAATTGCCTTAAATTTGATTCCCGGCTTTCCGCGTCCTATATGATATCGCCGCTCAAACAGTTTGCTCCCTTTCTCCATGGAACCCCGGCGTACTTGGCTGT
>JAQIBZ010000277.1 GCA_027858815.1 Desulfobacteraceae bacterium | reverse complement strand
TGCCCCAGCGCCCCCAGAATCCGGTTGATTTAAATGTCCAGACCGGTTCAGGGCTTATGATCGGCAGCGTGAAAGGGGAACGGGCGAAATCCTACGTCGTGCCCCGCGAAGCCCTTTATGCCAATGATATGCTCAGAATCGGGTATGAAGATGATGCATGGCACACCACCATTCGGGTGAGTAAGTATGTTCCTAAAAAAGGGCAGTTGTTTTTAAAATTTGCATCTCATCGCAAACCGCAGAACAATACACCGGTTTTTTTAATTGACCGCAGGGGACCGGAAGTGGAAAAGGAGATGAGTGCTCTTGAAAAACAATTGGATGATTATCCTGTGATTAAGCCAGGTACATCCTCATTTAAAACCCTTTTGCCCTCAAAAAAATCTAAAAAAAGTATTTTGCAGGAGATGCGGGTAATTCGAAGTATGCAAGGGTTAAAACAAAATACCGGGGACCAGATTGGCGTCTGGCTGGCATCAGATACTCAGCGGATTATGGTTGGAGATCGCCGGCGATCCTGGTACTGGCTGCCGCCGGTGATCTGGCCGGATGACCAGGAAAAAATACGTTCTCTGGTTAAAGAAGCTCTGAAAAAAGGGTGTATGAATTTTGTCCTTAATTCTCCGTGGCAGCGGGTGTTTTTTCCGCAAGATAAGAATCTAAATCTCTGGGCAGGCCCGTTTTGCAATATCGCAAATGAACTGGCGATTGAACAGCTTGCCGGCATGCAGTTTAAAGGGGTGATTGTCAGCCCGGAGCAGGGAAAAGCTGATTATGCCGGGTTGCCGTCAAAAAGTCCGCTGCCTATGGGAATTGTTGTGTCCGGTAACTGGCCGCTGTGTGTTTCGCGTATTATTGCAGATGATTTAAAGACCGATCATCTGTTTAACAGTCCCAAAGGAGAACAGGCCTGGGTACGTCAATACGGTTCTGATTTCTGGGTTTTTCCGAACTGGCAGGTGGATTTGACCCCAAAAACAGACGTCCTGAAAAAAGCCGGATACACTATGCTGGTGCATCTGTCCGAACCCCTTCCTAAAAAGGTCAAATTAAAACAACGTCCCGGTTTGTGGAATTGGGAAATCGGGTTGCAATAATTTGTACATAAGGGAACTGGAATAAACTAATATACCGGAATTGCGCCGCAATTTTTTCTCGTATTCAAGGCGCGTCAACAAGCGCATAATGGATTATGTAAGTGTTGACGCAACACAGAAGACGATCAAAAAGGCAAGCAGGAATGGTATATTAGTTTATTCTATTTCCCTAAGTCAATCGATTGATCCTGTATCCCCTGATAATTCCTGTGTCGCATTTGACCGAATATGCACATCCCTTTGAGGAAACGGGATTTCGATGTTGTTTTCCTGAAACTGTTTGTAAACTTGTGTGTTTAAGGCATGCAAAACCCTTCCGCGCAGTACGGGCTTTTCTACCCAGCATAACAGCTCATGATCCAGGCTCGAGTCGCCAAAAGCCCGGAAACGCACGCGCGGTTCAGGGGTTGTGCAGACATTCGGGTGGTTTTGGGCCACATCAAAGAGCACCTGGTGCACCTTGTCGATATCCGATCCATAGGCCACGCCTACTTTAACCCGGATGCGGTATTTCTCATGAGGCCCGCCGGCCTCATTGGTGATTTTTGCATTGCCCATAATGGAATTGGGTACTGTGATTTCCACGTCGTCGCGGGTCAGCAGACGGGTGCTGCGGATGCCGATGGTGGTCACCTCTCCGCGTTCGCCGGAATCAAGCACAATAAAATCCCCAAGCTGATAGGGCGCGTCTGCCACGATAAATACGCCTGAAAACAGGTTGGCCAGGGTGTCTTTTGCGGCAAAAGAAATCGCCAGGCCGAGGATTCCGGCAGAAGCCATCCAGGCGGTGACATCGATGTCCCAGGCCAGGAAGACAAAATAAATGCTTAAGGCCACCACGATGAGAATCAAAAGATTGTTAAACAGCGGCAATGTACGGTCCTGGATAAAAACCAACTGGCTTTCGTCACGGCTGACCAGGCTGAGCAGTAATTGCGCAAATTTGGCTGCAGCGATTGCCCATAGAAATATGGCAATAGTTTTCACGCCGCTGAGGGTGATCACAGTGACGGTTGCGTTGAACGCCAGTCGTTCCGTGGCCAGGGCAAGACCAAATAAAATGATACTGGCAAAGACGGGCTTGTGAAATATGTTGAGAACCTGGTCATCTATGGTCAGCTTTGTTTTTACGAACCATTTCCTGATAAAGCGGGTGACAATGACATCTAAGAACTTTGCCAGGCCGAAAAACAGGATAATGATCAGAAGGGCCTGAATATAGCGGTTGGGGGCTATTTGCGCAAGTGTTTCCAGTAGTTGTTTTATTGATACGTTCATTATTTTTCCTCAAATAAAGTTGAAAAATTCGAATTTAAATGTATCTATCAGGAGCAGGGGGTTTTTTCAATGTATTCGCCTTTGGTTCAATCCAAAAAAAATGGCTTTAGTCATCGTTTCGGCCAGCACAAAGTCATTCCGGCATGCTTTTAGCCGGAATCTATGTTCGGATATAGC
>JAQIBZ010000268.1 GCA_027858815.1 Desulfobacteraceae bacterium | reverse complement strand
TGGTTTCAATCTTTTCTGTTCCCATGCCTAACTGTTTAATATTGGTTGATCCGCAATCACTGCACGGGGCATCAGACGGCAGGGAAAATCCG
This sequence comes from Desulfobacteraceae bacterium, assembly GCA_027858815.1. Taxonomy (GTDB): domain Bacteria; phylum Desulfobacterota; class Desulfobacteria; order Desulfobacterales; family Desulfosalsimonadaceae; genus SURF-3. The sequence goes on along the minus strand of JAQIBZ010000268.1, from coordinate 6,583 downwards.
CACAGATGGCATTTGTAGGCATTGTCTTTCTGGTGAAGGGTAAGAGTGATGTCGCAGTGGCGGCACTTGAGCGCTTCGCCGCAATCCGAACACATCGGGTAGCTGGCAAAGCCCCGGCGGTTCAAAAAGAGCAGCACCTGCTCTTTTCTGTCCAGCGTTTCTCTGATGGCATTCTGCAGGTCAACAGTTATAAAGCGACGGGTTCCCCGATAATCTTTGTGCTTTCTAAGATCCACCACTTGAATATCCGGCATCTCCTGAGAAAAGACCCGGTTTTGCAGACTGAGCTCATTGAATTTTTTGTTTGCCACATTATAAACCGACTGGATCGACGGGGTGGCGGAACCCAGCAGGACAATGGCTCCTTCTTGCCTGGCCCGGATAACTGCCATATCCCGGGCATTATATCGGAACCGGCTTTCCTGCTTATATGACGTATCATGTTCTTCATCCACAATAATCAGGCCGATGTTTGTGAGCGGGGCAAAGATAGCCGATCGTGCGCCAATGACAATGGAAGATTCCCGATTGCTGATGCGAAGCCACTGGTCAAAACGTTCTCCGGCCGACAACCCGCTGTGAAGAACGGACACACATTCTCCAAATCGGGCGCGGAATCTTCTTTCAATTTCAGAGACCAGTGCGATTTCCGGCACCAGTACCAGCACGGAAAAGTCCTTTTTAATAGCTCTTGCTGCCGCATGCATATACACTTCTGTTTTCCCGCTGCCGGTAACACCGGCCAGCAGGAAAGAGTGAAACCCTTTTCCCAGATTTTTAACAACGCTGGATACGACATGCTTCTGGTCCAGAGTCAGTTTGGGCGGGGTGTCCGGGGCAACAGATTCCCCGAACGGGTCGCGGTAGACCGGCTTTTCGAAAATCGAAATAGAACCATCTTCTTCCAGTTTGCGAATATGACTGGCCGCTGTGGGGATGATTTTTTTTAATTCAGATACGGAAATCTCTTTATGTTCAGCCGCAGTTTCAAGGATTTTCTGTTTGGTAGCAGAAAGTTTTTTGCCTGGTATCTCGGGGGATAAACACACGATATGCCGTTCCATTTTTCTGCGGGTAACCGGTTTTTTTATTTCCCGTTTTCGGCAGATAAGGCCGCTTTTTTCCATTCTGCAAATCAGGGAATTGGGGATTTCCTGTTTGAGCTTATTGCTTAAATCCTGCAGGCGGCAGGTATTGGATGACACGATGGTCAATATTTTATCTTCAAGTGATGATGATTTTTTTTGAAGGCGTTTGGTGCCGCACTCTGTGATGTGTATTGAAATACATTCATTTAAATTAATGCCGCCGGGAAGCGCTTCTTTAATAACTTCGCCCATGGGGTGGATGTAGTAATCGGACAGCCATTTGAAAAAAGGAATCATTGAGGAAGGAAACAAAGGAATTTCATCAAGCACCTCTATAATATTTTTGATGCCCTTAATATCTGATTTTTCTGAAGTTCCCAGCACATAGCCGGTAATTCTACGCTTTCCAAAGGGGATAAGCACCCGCTTGCCAGGAGCAATGATTTCCTGCAACGCTTCCGGAACCGCATAGGTATAAGTTTTAAATAACGGAAGTGTCACAGCGACGTTTATGTATGTGTTTTTTTCAGTCATGAAATTTGCCTTTTGTGAATCTGGGGTGTTCATTATCATCCCAATTAATCCATCGACAGCAAAGTTTCAACAGTATTTCCGACCGGCAGTGTTCAATATAAGATATAACGGTTGGCATCATTTAAATTTCATACGGTTGTGATGTAAATAATAATTTGATAATATGAATTTTTGGTAAATAATGGGGAAGATTTTTAATAATCGCTCAACTTAGGGAACTTCCAAAAATTAATATACCAAACTGGCTTGCCTTTTTGACCGTCTTCTTCGTTGTGCCAACAGTTACATAACCCGTTATGCGCCTGTTGACGTGCCTTGAATACGAACAAAAATTGCGGCGCTATTCCGGTATATTAATATTTTCCAGTTCCCTTAGGTAATCATTAGGTGAAATGCCCACGATGAAAAAACAAACAATAAAAATAAATTGTGTAATGATGGTGATCCTTGCACTTGCTATGCTGGGGTGTGCGGGAAAAGACAAATCCGTTTATCGTGATCAGTCTCTGATTATTTCCGAACTGGAGGCCCAGGCGAGACAAATCCATTCATACGGTCAAGACTATAAGATTCAAGGTCTGCTGGTAAAACGTATGTATTTCCAGTTTGAAAAAAACGGCCGGCCGTTTTACCGGTTTCGCGAAGACTTTATCCGGGCCGGTAAACGTTATGTATATATTTATAATGTGGATGGCAAGCATGATTACCATTATTATCCGGATGAAAAAAAAGCATATCGCTGCCCGACCAATGGTTCCTGGAATGAATCAAATTATGATAAAGCCAAAGACTGGCATTTCAGCTATGAGGGTGCACGGATTATCAGCCAGGAAGTCATTCGCGGAAAATCATGTTATCTGCTGGAAATGCAAGGCAGTATTTTTGCAATATGGAAAGAAAAAGGTATTAAGGTGTTAAAAACGGGTCTCACCAGAGATGAAAATCAGACCTTGTATTATGAAAATATTGAATTTGATTTAAGTGATGACCTGTTTAACATCCCCGCCAATGTCCGTGTAATGGATAGCAAGGATTGTATTTGGGAGTAGCAGATGGGTGTTTTTTGGCCAAATCTTGAAAAATCCGGTAAGTCCAAAACAGTAACTATCTTTTAGCAGGGCATCCAAATGAAAGAGATATTAATTTTTCCACAAAAATTAATATCTTTAAAAACTCAGTTACGTAAAGTTATCGACATGCTTCACTATTCTATTCGGCGAATCCGTCCCTCTGTCTTGGCTGAGATTACTTTTTGCTGTTGGATGGTATCGACGATTAATTCTCGCAGCGGCGATCCGGTTTTGATTTGCGGTTTGCCCTTAAAAACGACATGCTCATCGCCTCCTGAGGCAAGGAAGTCGGGGACCACCACGGAATAGATTGCAGCTGGTTCCAGGGATCGCTGTTCCGCCCCTATTCGTATATTTTCCGCTGTCCGGTTACGAACATCAAAGGTGAGGCCCGCTACGTGCAGGAAGCCGCCGTCTTCGTCTTCCCGGACACCTTGCACGGATCGTTGCAGCACCTGTTGGACCTCTGCGCCGGTCAGTTCCACGCGCACCAGTTCATTCCCATAGGGCATGGCCCTGAAGACATCTTCCACGGTGACCGGTCCCTCCTTGATGCTGGCCCGCAAGGCTCCTGCGTTGATCATGGCGATCTGGGCACCGGTGTGGGCCCGCATAATATCGGTGATAAAATTGCCTAAAGTAGTTTCCTGGTAACGGATGTGATCACGCTCGCCGTCTAAGAAGGTGTCACATCGGCCGATTACTTCTTTGAATTGTTTCCCCAGTCTTGCGTTGTAATCGCTCACGATGGCAGCGATTTCCGGGTCCGGTGTGATGTCGGCGGTCACTTTGATGTAGCTGGCATCAATCAGTTTTGCCTTTTTGGAAACCGGGTTGATGCGCAGGTCAATACGGCCCAGGTATCGCCCTTTTTCGAAGGCTTGCAATATGGGAACGCGTCCTTCTATGCCGTAGGGTGACAAGAGAATCTGATCGTGGCCGCCGATGATGGCGGTCAGATCGGGAAGTGCTCTGGCAATGCGGCGGTCGGTCGCCTGGCGACTGTGTGAGAGCAGCAGCACCGGCCCCTGCTCAATGGCCCTGGCATAAATCCGACTAACGGCTGGTACGGAATCAAGCACATCCAGCGTGGCCACATTTTCGGCCTGGGTGGTGGTAAGTAACGCCTGGGTGGTCGCGCCGATGATGGTGAAGGACACATCCCCCTCCAGAGGTATCTCCAGGGCCGGCCGGCACAGCAACCGGCCATTTGCTTTCTCAACGATATTGGCGCTGAGAAAGGGAAAGGCAGATTGCTTCTTGAGTTTCAGGAAATTATCCAGGCCGAAGTCGAATTCGTGATTGCCCACGGTCATGGCATCCACACCCATGGCATTGAGGCATCGGATGTCGGGGTCGCCTTTGAAGACTGTGGACATGGGCGTACCCTGAAGAATATCGCCTGCCACCAGCAAGAGCGTATGCACATGCTCGCGGCTATTCTCCTCACGGATCTGGCGGATCAGGGTGGCCACGCGGGCAATGCCGCCCACCTCCTCCACACCTTTTTCGCCCTTGATTTCGAAAGGCATCAGATGGCCATGCAGGTCATTAAAAAAAAGAATCGTCAGGGATATCGGCTCAGGTTGATTTTCCGACGAAGGTGCGCCGGCGCATGCGAATAGACAAGCTATCAATATGGCGACCATGAAAAACCGGAACCGCTTTATCGTAAGGTGCAAAGACATGACATCTCCTTCAATAAAAGTAATGAGGCATTCTATACTTTTGAATCGATATTAAAGCAAAAGGAAAATAGAATTCAGGGTACATGATACTTAGGGCCGGATAAAATTTATGAATTCAGTTGAAATAAAAAGCTTATGATGTAAGATGATTTTTTGGTAAAAATAGAGTGAACGTTCGTTATTTTTAAATAAAAGGTGAATCATGGTTGAACAAATATATCCCAATCTGTACAGGATCAAAATCCCATTGCCGGACAGTCCGTTAAAATCTTTGAATTCATATATTATTAAAGGCGGTGAACGAAACCTGATCGTTGATACGGGCCTGAATCGGAAAGAGTGTAAAACTGCCATGATGAATGGCTTAAGGGAATTAGACATCACTCTTGAAACTGCCGATATTTTTATCACTCATCTTCATGCGGATCATTTTGGACTTTTAGGGGAACTGGTAACCCCAAAAACAATGGTTTATTTTAACCGTCCGGATACGGAGCTTATTGAGCACTGGGAAGGGTTTGAACCGATGATTGCCTATGCCGCCAAAAACGGATTTCCGGAAAGAATGCTTCGTTCCGCCCTTAACGAGCATCCCGGTTTTAAATACGGTACGGACTGGATTCCGTCATTAAATATTTTAAATGATAATGATACCTTAGAGTTCGGAGACTACCGGTTCACCTGTATCCAGACGCCCGGCCACACCGATGGGCATACCTGTCTTTACGAATCCGACAAGCGGTTTTTAATTGCCGGTGATCATCTGTTAGAAGACATAACGCCTAATATCCAGTGCTGGTCAGAAGATTCTGATCCGCTAAAGGATTACCTGGCAAGTCTTGATAAAGTGTATTCGTTAAAAGTGGACCGGGTGCTTCCCGGACATCGGCGATTGTTTGAAAACTATACCCAGCGGATTGATGAGTTGAAGCACCATCATGAGCTGAGACTCGGGGAAACCGAGGAAATTCTGAGTCAAACATCTTCGTTGTCTGCGTTTGACGTGGCAGCGAAAATGAAATGGGATATTAAAGCAGCTTCCTGGGATGACTTTCCGGTAGCCCAAAAGTGGTTTGCCACAGGTGAGGCGATTTCCCATCTAAAGTATCTTGAAAATAAAAAAATCATTTATCGGGATAAGGAAAGCCCGGTCATCTGCTATAGTGCCACACGTTGATTTGCTTTTAAACCACAGAGGGCACAGAGTTCACGGAGAAAAAACTTTATCTGTTTACCTCTGAGATCTCTGTGTTCTCAAGTGAGCATCGCGAACGGGTGGTTTAAATATTTTTAAAAAATTAAAGATAATTTTTTTTCATTTTAACTATTTATAAAATTTAGAGGTTGCAATGCAGGAACTTGAACAGTCTGAAAGTAAGCAGCATCTGAAGGCGCTGTCGGAATATCAGTCCAAAAAAATGCTGGCAGAATACGGCATTCCGGTGACAGAGGAAATACTTGTTCAGAGCAGGGACCAGGCGGTTGTGGCCGCGAAAAAGATCGGGTTCCCGGTGGTGCTGAAAGCCTGCAGTCCGGAGTTGATGCACAAGAGCGAAGCCGGATGCGTTGAATTGAGTCTGACGTCAGATGACGATGTGGCCAATGCCTATGATCGGATTTTGTCATCCATGTCGGGTTCCATAGCCGGTGAACTGGAAGGTGTTCTGGTTGCCGAAATGGTCGCCGGTGCAAGGGAACTGGTGTTGGGTCTGACCCGTGAATCGCAGTTCGGTCCCTGTGTCATGCTGGGCTTAGGTGGCGTGATGACGGAAATTTTTAAGGATACGGTTTTCCGGGTGGCCCCGTTTGATCGGGTGGAAGCCGAAGATATGGTCAGTGAACTGAAATCCAGGGCCATGCTGAATGCCTTTAGAGGGGAGCTGCCAGCTGACGTAGAAACTATTTGCCGGTGTTTGATAGCTTTGGGAAAGATCGGCCTGGAAAATCCAAATGTATCTGAAATTGATATTAATCCGTTGAAGATTGGCAAGGATGGACGGGTAAGGGCGTTAGACGCATTAATCATTTTGAACAAGCCTGATTAGTCCATTTGCTGTGTTATAAGCGATTCGCAGTAATAATTAATATAGTCTCTGAACGAAAACCCTGAATCCAGGCTGTCATTACGAGAAGTGAGGAACGAACGACGAAGTAATCCCCTGGCATTTATGGGATTGCTTTGGTCGTGCCTCCCGCGCAATGA
>JAQIBZ010000259.1 GCA_027858815.1 Desulfobacteraceae bacterium | reverse complement strand
AAACCGGTTTTACCGTTTTTAATTAGTTCGGGCATACTGCCTCTGTCAAAGGCGATCACGGGTGTACCGCAAGCCATGGATTCGATAACGGACAGCCCAAAAGGTTCATCAAACTGGATGGGGTGCAACAGGGCACATGCTTTGCCAAGCAACCGGCTGCGCTCGACAGGTCCGGCGCTGCCAAGATAAACCACCTTTTCGTTGTCTATATACGGGGCGATATATTGATCATAGTAGGTCTGGTCCTGGATGATTCCCGCCATTATCAGTTTTTTATTGCTGGCTTTTGCGATTTCAATGGCTTGCCGGGCGCCTTTGTCATCATGAATGCGCCCGAAAAACAGCAGGGTGTCGTCCGGGGCTGCCTGAAAATCAAACTGCATGATATCAATGCCATGATGGATGGTTTTGATATAATCAAGATCCAGTGACCGGTCGGCATCACTGATGGAAACGTAAAACACTTTGCCGTTGTATTTCCTGAACACCGGCAGAATTGCCGGCGATGAAAAGCCGTGAATGGTTGTCACCACCGGGGTAGTGGTCATACTGGTATAGGTCAGCGGCAGAAAATCAAAATGGTTGTGGATGATGTCGTATGCATCGGCATTCTCAAATAGTTCACTGATGTGCAGGCTTTCCCAGACTTTTGGGTCGAGTGAGCGGTCTTCTTCATAACCCCTTGGACAAACCGCATGCAGGTTGCCGCTGGTTTGCGAATCCGCGGTGGCAAATAAAGTAACCTCATGGTTGTTCGCGACCAGTCCCTCTGTTATGAGAGAGGCCACGTTTTCCCATGGTCCGTAATGTCTTGGCGGTGTGCGCCAGGCAATGGGCGAGAGCATTGCAATGTGCATTGATAATCCTTCAGTTAATCGGTTTGTTGCAACGGCTGATGGTTTAAAATCTCGTCAGCATAAAGCTTTTGTAATGTCATCAGGGAAAGAAGCCAGGCAAGGGACGATTCAGCGCCTTCATTCTGGTTGATGCCGTCCGCCATCAAGCCATCCCGGCAGCCCCCGGTCTTGGGATCATAGAGCGGCATGTTCAGGTCATTTTGCCCGAGAAACCAGTTAAAGCACATGGCCGCCTTTTCAAACCATGTGTGGTCCCGGGTAATATTATACGCTTCAACACAGGCTTCGACCATGGCATTGGCTTCGATGGGCTGCTGGTCGAACCGGGCTTTGGGGCCGCCTTTTTCATACCATCCGTTGCTGCCGATAGGCACAAAGTGTTTGTCTTCGGTTGTGATGTTAAGTAGCCACTTGAGGGACTTGAGTCCCATCTCGATCATGTCGCTGCGCTGCATCCTATAACCGGAAAGCAGCAGGGCATGGGGGAGTTTGCCGTTGGCATAGTTTAAAGCGTTTTCAAGCCATGGCCAGTCGTCTGTTGAATTGTTTTTAAACTGAGTGAAAAGTCTGTCGGCAAGAACGTCCCGGATCCTGCGCACATAACTGTCGCCGGAGAATTTATGCAGGTAAGCATGGATGCCCACCAGGCAAAAAGCCAGGGCCCGGGGCGAACTAAAATTCTCGACAGCCCGCAGGGCCTTTTTGAAAAGGGTTGTGCTCATTGCGATATGCCCGGGATTGTCAAGAAAAGCAACTGCTTTGCCAAGGCACCAGATCGATCTGCCATGGGAATCCTCGGACCCGATCTCCTCTATCCATTTCCGTGAATAGGTCATAAAATTGCGAAACCGTCCATTTTCTTCATTATAGGCATACAGAAGAAATCCGAGATAATGACTGGTGAGAGAATCAAGTCCAAAGCCATTTGTCGGCAGGTATTTTTGACCCATGGCGGCGGCCAGCATTGCTCGGGCATTATCATCGGTGCAGTAGCCATGGGTACGATCAGGAATGGTATAGTTGGCATGTTGCAGGATACCGGTATCGTCGGTAAAGGCTTTCAGGTGATCCAGTTTGATTTCCGGAAGCTCGAATTTCGTGATGGCCTTGATTTTTTTTACATAGGAGTGCCGGGGACGGGGGTTTTTGGTGCGGTTTCGCCTGACTTCACTGAAAACCTGAAGATATTTTCGGGATACCTCTTTCCAAATCGCGTCACGGGTGAACATATAGGCTTTTTTGCGTATGGCGTGCCGTTCGACATCGTTATCCAGAAGATCGATGATTTGCTTTGCCATGGCATCCGGATTACTAAAAGGCACAATTCGGCCCCGGCCTTCGGCAAGCATCTCGGTGGCATACCAGTATGGGGTTGAAATGACGGCTTTACCGGTTCCCATGGCGTAGGCAAGGGTCCCGGAGGTAATCTGGGCTTCTTCAAGATACGGGGTTACGTAGATATCGGCGATGCCGAGAAACTCACACAACTCTTTTAGTTCAACAAAACGATTCTGAAAAATGACATGTTCGCCGAGATCAAGCTTGAGCACCATCTGCTGCAGCATGATACGGTATTCATCCCCATGAAATCTCAAAATATTCGGATGGGTTGCACCCAGGATAATGTAGACAACATCCGGGTGTTTTTTGATGACCGCGACAAGCGCCTGCAATACATTTTCAATGCCTTTATTCGGAGATAACAGGCCGAACGTGAGCAAAACCTTTTTGCTTTCCACGCCGAATTTGTCCTTGTTAAAACTGGAATCAGTGAACGGCGTATCCGGGATGCCGTGATGGATAAAGGCGATTTTATCCTCCGGCACATCATAGATCTCTTTCAGAAAATCAGCGGCTTTATGGCTCATCACTACCAGTTTATCGGACAGATCGGCCAGCCTTCCCATAACAGCACGATATTCCGGCGCGGGGTCCTTCAAAACCGTGTGCAGTGTCGTTACCACCGGCATGCGCAGATTACCTAATAATTTCAGCAGATGGCTGCCGGCCGTCCCCCCGAAAATACCGTATTCATGCTGCACGCAGACAATATCCGACTGGCTGATATTGAGAAATTGGGATGAGATACGATAATCAGTCAATTTATTCTGGTTGATCTCAAAGCGGACTTTTTCCGGATAGAGATATCCCTCGGGTTTGTCGTTCATGGCCACCGCCCAGCAGTTTATATTGGGTGCTTCAGCAGATATGGCTTCGACCAGATCCGTTGTAAAAGTTGCAATACCGCACTGGCGGGGCAGATAGTTGCCGATGACGGCAACCGAGTTGATCCCCTCATAATATTTAATAACAGATGTCATCACATAAACCTTTTTGCTTTACGTTATCTTTCAATTGATACCTTCCTATTTAAATTTTTTTATAAATTTTGATCGAGCGTCCAACGATTGTTCAAAGGGTTTTGCCTCCAATCAGGAATGATTTTTTTTCAATTCCTGAAAAGCCTTCACAATATCCTGGATCGCCTCGTGCATGCCATCGGTGCTGGATTCTATTTCCGATAGCCCTGTCCTCCCAGTCTTGCCCTGAACCACGGATTTGATCTTATCCAAATTTTGCGCGTGTTTTTTAAACTCTAAGCGGTGCGTTTCTTCCATGTTTTTGACGGCTTCAGAATTAATGTGCCGGATGAGTTCATCGGCCTCGGCCATTAATTGTTTGATATTCTTTGATTCCTTGCTCTTTGGCATAATGTTTCCTTTCTGTTAAAATTTTATCTATAAAGCGCAAGCATACGTAAAAGCCCGGAAAGTATCCGGTAAATTTTGGGTAAATAAGGAGAATGTTCATAGTCTCAGTTTCCTTCCTCCACTAATAGGGGAAAAACCTGTTTCATTTTTTTTCTTACGGTATTAACCGCTTCCATTCCTTCAGTGTCGGAGATCGTAAATATTTGAATTTTTATTGGTTCGGTTAAAAGGCTCTTTGTTCCCAGCAAAACGCTGAATCCGTCGGATCGCATATGCTGATCCAGTTGCAGACGGGTTTCCCATTCCGAAATCAGGTTGAAAACATTATCGTCTTCGATATCACTGTAAATACCATAGATCTGGCACCCTTTCTCCTTTTCCTGAGATACAGCCAGTGAAAGAAGCGTTTGCAAAACTTCTTTTTGCTTTTTAGGGAGTACGTTCATGATGGTTCTGATTACGTTCATTGTGTCTACCTATCCGTTAATGCGGTTTTTAGATCATTCAACGATATCGAGTACAGTGTTTTCTTATCTTTGCTGAAACAGCACTTAATATGGCCCGCAGTGCGCCGGCGGTCCAGCCTTGTTTACCGAATAATCATTCAAGCTTCATGCCAGAGAACAAACATCTGGCTTTTTGTTATACATTTTCCTGATTTTATTAAACAATTGGCTTCAAAAGGGACATCGAAGATAGTCAGTATCAGCCATAAAAAAAGGTCATATCTACCCGAACGGTCATATATGATCTTTTTTCAGAGCCGATCGGCGGTATGGCAGGAAGCCATTAAAAATATGATGGACGTTATCAGTAACCGGCCGGTCTATAATGGTGGGATTATCAATAACGCTCAGAATAATTATCGCACATTTTAACTGTTTTGCGAGATCAATGGCATACATCGATGCCTTTTGAGCTGATTTGGATCCGTCTTTTTTTGAAGTTGTCGGAATACCTTTTCCGGGTGATTTTTTTTATTTACAGCCGTTTATGATTTTAATCTTTGTGCCACATTTAAAAAGCATAGGAATTCGTCATCCATCATGTTAATTTATAAAAACAATCAGATTAAAAAGCACTTGCAGGATACTCAGTAATAATCATACAAAAAAGGCCACATATTACCTATCGGTCATATGTGACCTTTTTATATGACTGTTAATGCCTGCGCTGAAAGTGCCTTTTTAAAACAATTATAATTATAAATCAATATGATAAGTGATTCAAGCATGAGTTTCAGAAACTTGGCACAAAGGTTGAAAGGTTTATTGTTATAACAATAAACCGGATGACGTTAAAATTTTCTGGGGCTATGGTCTGTATCCTGATAGAAAAGGACATTATATCGAGGCATTATCCTTATGGCAATTTGGGGAAAGAATGGATTTATTCGGAAACAAGAAGTTTCGTTTGCCAGAAAGCTACTTATCTGGAAATATAGTCAATCCGGTACAGCGTTACCCGATAAAAAGGCATTATCTGCCCATGCACAAACAATTGTGGATGATGCTCATGTCATTGCAAAAAAAAGCGGCAGTAATGTACTGGAAATAATGAAAGACGCAGTAAAGGATATGAAAAACAGAAAAAGATAGAAGCTATCTTAAAAATATCAATCTAAGGTTAGAAATGGATTTCAACAACAAAAAGGAACCGGACAAAACCGGTTATTTTGATCGATTGCAACAAAAGATGAAATTCAGCTTCAATATGGAAGATGCAAGTCAGGTATTTGTCGGCGCTTTTGCTCTTGCCGTACCCATATCTTTTTCAGAAGAAGCCTGGCGCTTAGGTCAAACGTTGCCTTTACTTAATTTACTGATGTTGTTTACTTTGTCAGCAGTATTTCTTGGCATTTTCACTTATCAAAGTGTATTTCAAAAAGACATTAAGGATCGTTTGGCTGTATTTATTTTTCGCATTATTGTTGCTTACGTAATGGCAGCTTTGGTGGTTTGTTTGGTGCTGCTGTGTTTGGACAAGCTCCCATTATTATCCGACCCAATAACATCTTTTAAGCGGGTGATTATTATCACCATGCCGGCCTCCATGGGGGCAATAGTGGTGGATAGTTTTGACAAAGAGTGAAAATGATCCAAGTGATGAGAATGCAGGGTAAATTTGTTCTGACCGCAAAGCCCATAACCATGGGCCTGTTGATGCATTGACGGTCGGCACGGTGGCCGACCCTACGATGAGTGTTGCCGTAGGGCGGGCCACCGTGCCCGCCAGTCAAATTGAATAGAACAAATTTACCGTGGATGAGAATGCCCGTCTGTTGATGTATTCGAAAATAGATTATCGCGGTTTTGGGCAATTAACCCCTATGTGGAAGATCAACTAACATGAATGATTCTAACTCTAAGCTTGGCTTCAACGGGACATGGTCGATGGCCGTTGGCGGAATGGTTGGCGGTGGTATTTTCTCGACACTCGGTGTGGTTGTTGGAATAGCTGGTGCATGGGCATGGCTCAGTTTCGCAGCTGCGGGTCTCATTGCCCTTGCCGCAGGGTATAGCTACGTGAAGCTTTCCGCCCACTACGGCGAAGGGGGCGGAGCGTTCACTTTTCTCCGCGAGATCAATGAAGATGGGTTCGCCGGCAGCCTCTCGTGGGTTCTCATCGTCGGGTACGTGCTCACAAATGCGGTGTATGCTTTCACCTTTGGGCAGTATCTCGGGCATGTCGTGGGGCTCGGGCCATGGTTCCCACGAATGGCTGGCGTTGCCATCATGGCTTTGTTTATTGGGCTAAACCTGCGGGGCGTCGGTGAGGCTGGCGGTGTTGAAGTGTTTCTCGTGTGGTTCGAACTGGTCGTGCTTGTGGGTTTGGCTGGCTGGGGGCTTGCACAGTGGGATCCGCCGATGTTATCGCGGGGTGTGCCGGACTCCGGGATAAGCGCAGCATTATTTGGTGCTGCGGCCGTGTTCATGGCCTACGAAGGATTTCAACTGCTGACCTACGACTACAATGACATCGACGCCCCGAAGAAGACGCTGCCCCGAGCGGTGCTCTCGGCGATCGTCGTTGTAACCGTCGTCTACGTTATCGTTGCCCTTGGTACGGCCATGCTGATCGGTGCGGACCAGGTAGTGCAGCACAAGGAGGTCGCTTTGGCCATCGCGGGGCGGAAGGCGTTCGGAACCATTGGCGTCGTTGTCGTCACGATTGCCGCAGCTTTTTCCACCGGGTCGGCCATTAACGCCACGCTCTTTGCCACAGCACGTCTCGCGAGCAAAGTGGCCGAGGATGGAGAGTTGCCGGCCGCACTGGAGCACAAGAACACGGCGGGCATACCGGATCGGGCGGTGATCGTACTGGGTGCGGCGGCAGCGGTCCTTGCCGCTTTGGGAACACTCACCAGCCTCGTTGAAGCCGCCAGCCTCACGTTTTTGTTTACGTTTGCCGTCGTTTGTGGGCTCGCTTTTTATCAAGGCGCAGGCGCGAGGGTTGTTACAGGATTTGGTGTGTTGACTGGAGCCGCTGCTTCAGTTGCCCTTATCGTTCGCCTGATCCGAACCGGCCCGCTGGCGCTCGTTTTCCTTGGCCTACTGGTGCTCATCGCCGTATTCGGGCGTCCGATACTGCTCCGCCACGTAAGAACGGAGAGTCGTCATCGTTGAACGGGGGGATAGGTTATAGTTGCTTCAGATATCTTAAAGCAGCGTTATGCAAGCGGGGAAATCGACACCGAGGAATTTAGCCGGAAGAAAAAGGATCTGAAATGACCATACCCCATGAAGAGGCTGAAACATCGACTCCGGAAATGCCCAAAAGTCATGCCGCGCAACCCAAACAGAAAAGCAGATTGGCGAGGCTTTCACTTGCCGCGTTGGGGGTAGTTTTCGGTGATATCTGCACCAGTCCGATATACGCCATTCGAGAGTGTTTCCACGGTGAATACGGTATCGATGTAAGTCATGCCAACGTGATGGGAATTCTCTCTTTGATGTTCTGGGCGCTGGTATTGATCGTGGGCTTAAAATACTTGACCTTCGTTTTTCGTGCCAACAACCATGGCGAAGGCGGTGAAATCGCTCTGATCGCGTTGATTCGTGGTAAAAATGAACGTTCCGAAAACCGGCGAAGGTTAGGCGTCATCGCCCTGGGCCTTTTTGCGGCGTGTCTGCTGTATGGGGACGGTATGATCACCCCGGCGATCTCCGTTCTGAGCGCCGTGGAAGGTCTCGCTGTTATCACACCCCTATTCGAGCGCTATGTGATACCAATCACCATTGCCATTCTCGTTGGCCTGTTTATGATCCAGCGCCACGGTACGGCCAAATTGGGCGGTCTCTTCGGACCGGTCATTCTGGTTTGGCTCGGTTTTCTGGCTGTAACCGGGGCCGTGCAGGTGGCCCATACGCCGCAAGTGCTGTCGGCGGTTTTTCCGTGGCATGCGATCCGCTTTCTCGTTTTCAACAAACTGCACGGGTTTCTGGCGTTGGGAGCCGTATTTCTGGTGGTCACCGGGACAGAAGCGTTATACGCAGA
>JAQIBZ010000018.1 GCA_027858815.1 Desulfobacteraceae bacterium | reverse complement strand
ATACTCGTTTTTCGGGAGGGCATAAAGCCCTCCCCTACATATGGCCGAAACGATGACCAAGGCCCAGAAATCATTAAAGATAAGGCTGTGTTTAAGAGAATTTTCAGATTTATTTCAATTCCTCAAGAAAAAACAATTCGCAACCACCAGTTACCGGTGAAAATATCATGAACACAAAAAATATTATAACAAATAACTGCATTACCGAATTTTTGGTGATTCTGAAGGAATATTTTTACAAGAATGACGAAATCATTGCGGCTTATCTGTTCGGGTCTTTTGCCGCAGGCAAGGCAACTCCTTCCAGTGATCTGGATATCGCTCTGCTCATTCCGCCTGCTGAAAACCGGATGGAGGTATTCCATGCCCGACTGAGATATCACACAGAGCTTTCTGATTTAATGAAGAAAAATGTCGATATCGTTCTACTTCGTGAGGCTGGAGAAATGCTTTCTTACCAAATTCTTAAATTTGGCCGTCTTGTATTTGAAAGAGATCGTGACTCCCATCGCGAGTTTGTGGCTAAACGGGTCATCCAGTGCCTGGATTTCAAATATTATGAGAAGATCATGCAACAGGGAATGATCAATGCCATGCGAAGGGAGTATCATGGTTAACAGCTCTTTAGTATTAAAAAAAATAGCGCATGTCCGGCATAACTTGTCACGGGTCAAAGAAAAAAGCAAAATCAGTCTGGAAGCTTTAGAAAATGATCTCGACACACAGGATATTATTCTACACAACCTGCAACTTACAATTCAGGGGTGCATTGATATTGGCGCCCATATCATTGCAGATGAAGGCTGGGGCGTTGCCGGCAGTGTCAATGAAACATTTTATACGCTTAACGATAAAGGTGTTCTTTCGCTTGCTCTTCGTGAAAAGATGGTGTCCATGGTCGGTTTCAGAAATATTATAGTCCATGAATATGAAGAAATCAGTTTGGAAATCGTACATAACATCACACAAAAACATTTAAGCGACATCGACGAATTTCTGCTGACAGTCGTCCGTCATTTCAACCTGGGATAACCACTAATAATGAAACGCACGATCACGGTATCGATTCTCGGGACACTTCCGCCAATCCGCGCACTCAGCAGCTACTGTTTTGAGCTGGCAAATGCAATTTCTGAAAAATGCCGTGTTGAATTTATATCATTTAAAAAAATTTACCCGGCCTTTTTATATCCGGGTGGTGCACCGGATGACGATGATACATACCCTCCTATTTCCAGTACCCAAATAAATGTAAGAACACGTCTTAAATGGTATAATCCGCTGTCGTGGTTCATTGAAGGCCTGACGGCAAAAGGTGATCTTCTCCATGCCCAATGGTGGAGCGCGCCTCTCTTCCCCATTTATCTTATCGTTTGTGCTTGCTTTAAAATTAAAAAAAAACCGATAATATTTACCGTACATAATGTACTCTCACACGAAAAGTCATTTTTATATTTTAAAATGACACAGATTCTCTTTAAACTTGGGGATTATTTCATTGTTCATTCGGATATCAACAAACAGCAGATGAAAGATTTCTACAATATCCCGGAAAATAAAATTTCTGTAATTTCCCATGGAAGCCTTGATTTTCATATAAAAAAGGGAGTTGACAGGAAAGCTCTTCGCAAAGAGATGGGGATAAATCCTGAAAATAAAGTGATACTGATGTTTGGTGCAATCCGTCCCTATAAAGGCCTTGATACTGCGATAAAAGCTTTTGCACGGATAGTTTATAAAATACCGGATGCCCGGTTGCTCATAGCTGGCCGGTTATGGGAAGACTGGACACCATACGATCAACTTATTTGCAAACTTGGAATAAATAAGTCTATAATCACCTGCCTTGAATATATCCCTTCTGGCGATGTTTATAAATTTTTCGAGGTTTCAGATTTATGCATTTTCCCTTACCATCATTTTGACAGTCAAAGCGGCGCAGGTTCTGCGGCTCTATCTTTTCTCAAACCGATGATTGTTTCAGATGTCGGAGGTCTGCCGGATTTAGTGAAAGATCCCAAGTGGGTTGTTCCACCGAAAGATCATTCCGTCCTTGCAGACGCAGTACTCTGCTGCTTTAATGGCCCTAACATGATTGAACAAATGAAATCCGACGCTGAAGAAATTTCGGAAAAATTTTCATGGTCAGAAATAGCAGATAAAACAGAAAAAATTTACCACCAATTGCTGAACCAGCAAATTTAATATTTTTAAAAGAAGGATAATAATGGGCTATCTGAAAGAACTTTTGCCGAAAATGGCTCAATACCGACTGACAAAAACCGGTTTATCCCAGCCCGGCAAACCGATTAACCTGACGTTTTCAGTCACCAATGTCTGTCAGTCACGTTGCCGAACCTGTAATATCTGGGAAATATATCAAAACGAACCGGAAAAACGATCTGAAGAACTGACGCTTGAAGAAATTGAAAAAATATTCAAATCCATGGGCCATATCTATATTTTTAATGTCAGCGGCGGGGAACCTTTTCTAAGGCCGGATTTTGTAGAAGTGATTGAACTCGCATGCCGATACTTAAAACCGGGTATTATCCATATCCCGACAAATGCGATTGCTGAAAAACAGATCATTTCAAAAACAAAAAAAATTATTCATCTTCTTAGAGAAAAATATCCTTCAACACGCTTGACGATCAAACCCAGCCTGGACCATATTGATGAAAGGCATGATGATATCAGAGGTGTTCCCGGAAATTTTGACAAAGTCATGTCGTTGTTTGAGTGTTTGAAATCTTTGAAATCGGAATTTTCGAACCTGCACGTTGAACTTGGTACGGTTATATCCAGATGGAACGTCAATGATATCGAAGAGATTGCTTCTTTTATTACAAAACTTGATCCGGAAAGCTATCGGAATGAAATCGCCGAACAGCGCTCTGAAATGCTGAATACAGATAATCAGATCACACCGAATGCCGAGGAATACAAACAGGCCATTGATTTTTTTGTCAGTCAGATCAGATCCAATATGAAAAATAAAATCTTTTTCCACAAAATTACCAACGCATTCCGTCTTGAATATTATAATCTTGCCATAAAAATTCTTAACGAAAGCAAACAGGTAATCCCCTGTTATGCGGGGATTTCAAATGCTCATATGACGCCGTATGGCGATATCTGGGCATGCTGTACCCTGGGATATGAAAAATCCATGGGCAATCTTCGTGATTACAACTATGATTTTTTATGGCTATGGAACAGTGAACAAGCAAAAGAAGTACGTAAATATATACATGACAAAAACTGTTTCTGCCCCATGGCAAACCAGATGTATTCCAATATTCTACTACATCCGACATCGCTTGCCCGGGTGCTTTATAAGATATTCACATGAATAAAAAATCGTTCACGGCAATGCTGGAAAGTTCATCCTTTTCAATATTGACATTTTAATACTTTGGCGGCAAAATGAATTACTATAAACCTTAATCTGTAATTCATCTGGGAGGATAAAATGAGAAGCACGATTACGTCCAGAGGACAAACGGTGATTCCAGCTGAGATTCGCCGACGTTTTCAATTGGATCCATCGAAAAAACTGGAGTGGATCGTGGATCATGACGGGATTAAGGTCGTGCCTGTCACGGCCGATCCGATTGACGCGTTCCGGGGGCGGGGTAAAGGGGGTTCCGTGGAAAGGCTCCTTTGTGACCGTAAACGTGACAGCATGCGCGAATGAAACGATACTTGCTTGATACATCGGCTTTTCTCACACTTCGAGATGATGAAGAAGGTGCCGACCAGATAGCAGAAATCCTGCGGATGGCCCAAACACAAAATGCCCATTGTTTTGCCTGTTTTATAACGTTGATGGAAATTTTCTATCGTGTCTGGAAGGATGAAGGCGAACATAATGGTCGGCTTGCTTACGAACAATGTCAAACGCTTCCGATAACCTGGATTCATGAAAACCGTCAACTGCTCGAAAAAGCCTCAGAAATAAAAGCAAAACATGGGCTGTCTCTTGCAGATGCGTGGATAAGCGCCAGTGCTATTTTGAACGATACGATTCTGGTACACAAAGATCCTGAGTTCGAAGCGCAGGATTGTCCGCAGTTGCGCCTGCCATATAAACACAAATAAATTTTGAAAAAATATAAACAAGGATCAATCATTGAATTATCTGATAACCGGAGCAACCGGATTTGTTGGACCCCATTTGATCAAAAGACTGACCACTGAAGGACATACATGCAAATGCCTTGTGCGCCAGGGTAGCGAAAAGAAGATTCCTGCAATAGACGGGATGACTATCATTTCCGGGGATATAACAAAACCGGATACTTTAATCGGCATCGCTGAAGATGTAGACTGCCTGCTGCATCTGGCAACCCTCGGACATATGAGTAATTTTACAGTCACGGAAGCCATGTTTCACGAGATCAATGTGCAGGGAACGATAGATATCATGAGCGAAGCATTGCGTGCCGGTGTCAAACGCATTGTTCACTGCAGTAGCGTTGCCGCCATGGGTATCTGTGATGAGATTCCGTCAACAGAAAAAACAGAATGCAACCCCCACCACCCATACGGTCGAAGCAAATTGCAGGCGGAAACAGAAGTCTTAAAAATGGTCAAAGAAAACAATCTGCCCGCATCGATTATCAGGTTTTCAATGGTTTATGGTCCCGGCGATACACGTGATATTTTAAAATTAACTCGTATGGCAAAAAAAGGACTTTTCCCCAAGGTCGGCAAACGGCCCAAGTTGACTCCTCTAATACATGTTCAGGATGCAATTGACGGTCTGCTGTTAGCATGTGAAAAAGGCGCTTCCGGTGAAATTTATCTGATCACAAACAAGAGTTCAGAACCCTTTGACACAATCAGAAAAATCATCCAGGAAGCACTTGGTTTAAAACAACGAGCTGTTTATGTGCCGGAATGGGCTGCTTTAACAATGGCGTCGTTTATTGAAAAAGTATTTTCTTTGATTGGAAAAACCCCGCCTGTTTCAAGAAAAAATATTGAATCAACCTTAGCAGACAGGGTTTTTTCTGTCGAAAAAGCAACCCGCGAACTTGGATTCAATCCTAAAGTTATACCTTCAGCAGGTCTTCATGAAACAGTTAAATGGTATATGGATAACAAATGGATATAAATACCTTAGAAAAAAAGAGAAAAGAAGTTGAAGTTTTCGGTGTCACTTATGACCGCTATGTGCTGTTCCAACACCATCAAATATTGACCCGGGAACTGGGATTAAAAAAAGTAGTTGATATGCCCAGCCACGGAGCAAAAGCAGCCGGTTCATTATATTCTATCGGTTTCGGCAATGCAGGTTGTGATGTGACACTTGTGAACCCGGAAATAGAAATGATGTATGGATGGGAAAATCTAAATCTCCAGGACAAGGTATCCACCATCAATAATGTTGATGTCTGTAAAACCGGAATCCCTGACAATACATTTGATCTTGCGTATAACTTTGTCACCTGGACCGAACTGGAAGATCCCCTCCGCTACCTTAAAGAGATGAAAAGAATTTCCAACAAATATGTGCTGCTCGTAACATGCAACAATTTTCAGCCAGGCTACCCCTGGCACCGGTTTCTGCATGAAATATTCGGGTTTGAATGGAATCATGGCAAGGTAGAATACAATCATATCACCCGGGTTAAAAAACTCTTCAAACAAACCGGACTTGATGTTGTTGAATACGGAGCCATCGACACGCCAGGTTGGCCGGATCCGAGTGGTCCCAGAGACGTTAGACTCCATCGAAGATTCGGGAAAGGAAAGGACGAAGTACCCAAAAAAAAACCTGACTGGGAAGTTCCCTTTCTTGAATATGTCAGAACCGGTAATTATCCAGGATGGATGAAAGCACTTGGTAAATGGGACATGACTTTTAGAAAAGGTTTATTTAAACTACCCATGAGCCATTTGTTTTATGTGCTGGGTAGGAAGTAATATATGTTATTTTTTTAATCGTTTACCTTTTTTCCTGTATTCTTTGGAAATATGTTTAGAAATATCTAATGGATTTATAAAACAGAGTATAACATGATCAAATTATTTATCTGTTCTACCCCTTATCATGTGTTGTTATCACACTTAACTGTTGAATTTTTAAGCCAAGATGAGAAAATACATAATACAACACTAATATTAATATTAACGGAGTCAGCTATATCAAATGTTGTAAATTTAATAATTGATCAATCTATTTGGCATAAAATTTTAATTTTACCATATCATAAAACGTTAAACCTCTATAAGACCAAACGTTTTATTGATAATTGGATAAACGATAAAGGATTAAACAAACTAAGTGAAAAGAAAGAAATTTTTATAAACGATGACAAAAGATGGCGAAATCAACTTTTAATAACCGGGATTAAGCCAGATGGGATTTCTTTGATCGAGGATGGAATCGGAGCATATATCAGAAGTTTTTATCATTTGCGCGAAAGAATTTATCGTGGCTTAATATTGAAATCAATTTTTCGAAGCCGCTTAATTAATATCGGGACAATTTCAAGTCTTCATGCAGATCGTTTCTTTGCTTTTCGGAATACAGCGTATTCATGGTTCGGGCCACACCGAAAGTTGCATCTCCTTGAGTATAAAAACTCTGGTTATATAGAGAAAATTAGCCAAAAATCATTTATTAAAAATCAAAAAGAAAAAATCGATTCAACCAATCTACTCATCCTTACTTCACCTCTCGTCGAAGAAAATTTTCTATCGATCAAGGATGAATGTAATGCCTGGAAAAAGTTAGGTTTATATCTACCTTATTCAGAAACTGTTGTTATCAAGCCGCATCCACGTGAGAACGAATTTTTATTTAAACAACGATTAAATGTCATAGCTGAAGTCTTCAAGAAAAGCAGAATAGTTAAAGTTGATAGCATGTTGCCAGCTGAAATTTTACTTTGTAACGATGATATACAAGCAGAAATTTTCAGCCCTAATTCAACAACCTTGGCAAATCTTAAATCAATTCGTCCTGATTTAAAAATATATCATGGCTACGATTTATTTTTTTCGAATAAAATAACAAAAAATTCTATGAAAAAGGCTGCAATCT
>JAQIBZ010000143.1 GCA_027858815.1 Desulfobacteraceae bacterium | reverse complement strand
GTAAATGGGGTTTTGGACAAGGAAATTCTAGAAATCTCTCAAATGGAACTTAGCCAACCTGACAAACTCAGTAAGCTGGCCGAGTGCATAGACCAAAAAATCTGGGCTGGCTATAAACTTTGGCCGAGTAATTCCATCGCTCATGACTTGCTCTATGGGGACAAGGAATATGAAGGGTTTTATACTCAGGATGAGAAAAAATCATTCGAAAAAAGAATGAATGAAAAGGTAAATACCAAAAATGAATTTTTGATCAAAAGCTTCCTTGCGATGTACGCAAACCCTGTGAATAACCAAAAAGCTGCACTATAAACTTCATCAATACTTTTATTCTCATTTTTTTTAAGATTTATCATTTCATTTATGATCGTATTAATAATTTTTTCCTTTTCACGCATAGTATATATACAGGTCCTGAAATGCGCTTTTACATTTAGCGAAGAAAGTTTCTGCGTATCAATACAAACACAAAATCCGATACCAGTTTTCGTGTATCCTCTCCATTGGCTTAAACGATCTTTTTTTGTAGAAAATGATAATATTCCAACATTAAGGGGTTTATCAAACCAGTGGTCATTAAGGTAAGTATTCTTGAACTCTTTTAAAAGATCTGCCCCAGGTTCATCTATTCTTCTATCTACAATATTAAGTATAAAATCTACACCTTCAGAATACTCTTTTTTATCATTAAGGTATTCCACATGGGTCAGCCAGAATTCGTTATTCTCGAAAATGTTTATTAAAGCATCACCATTCGTATAATGATATAAAAAAGGTGGGAATGATTTATCCAAATCATGCTTTCTCAAAAACATATCATAAATGTTTGTATGCATTTATTCTCTTTGTCTTCCATATGTGCCGAAGGCATCCAGCAACTTGTTATGTCTATTATTTTATTTGTTTAGTCTTATAGTTGACATGCATGGATAGGCCATCAAGATCCGGAAAAAGAGTTACCCGATTAATGCCATAGTCATCCAACATCTCAAGAACTTCTTTCTTTAGCGATGGCTCAATGAAGACCTTAATCATATTTTGCTTTTCATCCCAAAACCTTGACTCTTTTAGTGGAATTTCACACTTTGCATTACAATGTAAAGTGAAAATTCCTCTCTGATTTAAAACTCTTGGAGATATAGATTTTGGTATATAACCAAGCACTCCAATATAATTTTCAATTAAATCGAAATTTGAATCTCCCTCAATGAGTTCACTTGGTATTTCTAAAATGTAGATAGCGCCTTCTATGGCTTCATTTTCAAAACAACAAAAATAAGCGGCAACAAGAGGATTCATAGTCCAATCTAAAAGTCTTGTGGCTAACCCATGATGTTGTGCTATGGCTAAGCCTTCTATTTTTGACGTAGGAAGATTGCAATATGCAACAGCCTGTTGGCGCCAGTCGTTATAACGGCCTAAATCACGATTATCAGGAAGGTAATACTCTTTCCTTCCAGCTTTAGGCAACAAGTTCCACGAGCTATTCGATTGTCCTCTAAACCAATGCCCAAAACCATCATGACTCCGAAATGATCGAAATAAGTTATGAAACTCTTTTAAATTTTTTGGCTTAGCTATTTTCAATTAATCTTATCCTTATGCACAACGTTGCAAATAACCTGCAGTTAAAGGCGCATAGCGTAGCGACGCGCCTTTAACTGTCTGAGTTAATTTGACTTGTTATAACTTTTATGTAGTTAAATGTTTGATATTTCAACTTTTTTATTTTCTATAATGGAATTGTATAATTTTATAAACAGTGGGAACAATATATCATGACACTCTGTAAGAAATACTTTGACATCTATCTCTTTGACTTCTTTAACGACACCTTTTTGTTTGTAAGTGAAATCCTCGAAGACTAGTTTGTTTATATGGTTTTTTATTCTTATCAAGTGTTTATGTTTAATCGTGTTTGTATATCCTTTCAACCGACAAAATGTTTCATTTTCCGAAAAAGATCTGAGCTCTTGATAGAATGAATATTTTTTATATTGTTTTAAGAACTCTTCTTTCCAACCTATTTTAAAACTGGTGAAGTCTTCAATTTCCCGAAATAATAAATTTAGAACATACGGGAATGAATCAAATAGAGAATGTAAGTTATGTAAAAAAGCTAATGCATTTGCCTCGTATGATATTCGAGCAGTATGTTCTGGTGGAATGTTTTCGTTGTTATTGAATCTGTCTGCTAATAAGATAGTGGGGGACGAAGTTTTCATGAATTCATCATAGTGAAAAAGGCAATACAATTGCCTTTTAGCTATTGATTGCAAAGCCTTATTCAAATATTCAATTTCAATTGGTTGCTTTTTTTTGATTTCTTCTTCTTTTAATTCCAACAACCCTTCCAAGTCAATTTTGTTTGCTTTATCAACCATAGTTCTATCTTTTTTTTGGTTATAACGTTTACATGAGGGGCTGGGAAAGCAAAGTGAGGAACGAACGCCGCTTTACCAGTCCCTCTCAATGATTTAGTTCTGCATTTCCTATTATTAAAATACCTTATCAGAATGACTCTTTAAAATTTGCATGAATTTTCTTTATGTATCGCATGGCGTCTTTTAAAACAAAAAACCCTATTAAAATTGATGAAAAAGAGACAATAAATACAATTGAAATAAAAAAAAACTTATCCAGTGATTCTCCCTGGCTTAAAAAGACAATTGGGGTCAATATAAGCAATGCTGCAATACCATCAATGATAAAAACGTATCCAACAATTTTAGTAATAATTGAAGCCAGTTTAAAAAATAATTTTTCGGGTGGTAATATCCATGCTTATCCGGTTGACACATACAGCTCGAAGAGTTAGTCTACCACTCTGCACCAACGACAGCGGTGCGAGATTTGATTGCACACTGATGCAGAGGGAGACAGCGGATGTCCAGAATCAAAGAGAAGCCCTACGTCACCAATCTCCTGGAGTTCCAGCGGGCGTTCCCGGACGATCAAGCGTGCCTCGACTACTTGGAGATAGTGCGTTGGCCTGACGGCTTTATGTGCCCGAAGTGTGGTGTCTTCGATGAGCCCTACTATATCTCGACCCGACCTCGCGTGCTCGTTTGCCGTTCTTGCCGAACTGAGACGTCTCTCACGGCGGGTACGATCATGCACAGGACGAAGATGGCTCTTCAGATCTGGTTCTGGGCTGCGTACCTCGTCACGAGTCAAACACCGGGCCTGTCAGCGCTTCAGTTTAAGCGGCAGCTCGGGCTGACCCGATACGAGACAGCATTCCAGATGCTTCATAAGCTACGCGTTGCTATGGTTAGGCCGAGCCGAAGTAAGATAGGAACTGGCAAAGACATGTACAGCAACCTACAACGCTACCCCGTCGAGCTGGACGAGTCCTACGTCGGTGGCCGAACACGAGGCAAGGGGCGCGGTGTCACCGAAAAGGTGGTTCTTTTCCATTTCGTGTGTGTAGTAAGTGCAATTATTTAATCAATAGATACGGATTTAGCTCTTTGAAATCGAGATCTCCTGTGAGGAGAAATACAACAATTCTGAAG
>JAQIBZ010000098.1 GCA_027858815.1 Desulfobacteraceae bacterium | reverse complement strand
GCTGCTACCGGTGAGATAGGGTAAAATCGATGACATGTTTGATTGCCGGTTTTGTCTGACAGACAGTGGTGAGAGAAGTTTTGCCTTGATTTGATATCGCTTCATGAATTCGCCTCCGTTTCAAGCACATCCAAATAATATTCAGGCAATTCCAGATATTCAAAAACCGTATCCTTGGGAACCGTCTTTTCATTATATTGAATGGAATCGACAAGAACATCCGTTTTGCCGCACCCTGTGCTTTTATCTCCGCCAAGATGAGTGATATTCATGATACCTGCGATCAGGAGGCAGTATTCAAAAGGCAGGTCTTCTTTCATATTGTTGATTAAGCCCCGGTGATGGCCCTCAATGATTGTTTTAAAGGACATGGGTGCTGCGTATTCTGTGGAAAACAGATGTTTGTCCTTGGCGGTCCCCAGTTTTCGGTATTTACAGATACGGGCCTGAGTTTTTTGGAAACCATAAGGAGGCTCATTTTCAAGGCGCGCGTCCCTGAAAAAAAGCTGTCCCCCTTCAAATTTGTTTCCAAATATTCTGTCAACAGGTGATTCCAGCTTGATAAGCGGCCGGAAATATTTCAGGTCGTCCGCGTGAGGGTCCGAGGGTTCAGGGAATTCAAGGGTTCTGGACAATTTCTCACAACTTTCCCTGATGATCCCTTTCAATGTGCTGCCGGGAATGAACGGTCGGTTCCGGGAGTCTCGTTTTATCAGACGATCAAGGATTAAGCCGCCTTCGCCTGATCCCATATGCCATTTGGCTGTCATATTTATGGTCAGATGTATCGCGATATGATGCATTGATTTTTTCCTGATTTTTATTAAGAGTTGTTATTACAAAAACCCGCAAGTTCGATTAAATCGACAAGTACCGTGGAGTCGCCGAAAAGCTCTTCTTTCCAGGGCATTTTTGTCAGGCAGTCAAATCTTGCCAAAGCCTTACCAATAGATTCTCGCGAATCTCCGGCCCTGGTATATAAATTTAGAAACTCTATTGTTCCATCGACTTTTCTCATGGCTGGCGCATTACCCAAACGATTTAGCCGTGTTCCCGGAATGCCGCTGTTTTTTAGCCCTTCAGCATGTTCCAATAGGGCTTCGGCATCTTCAAGGGAATAGGGCCGTTGATACAGCTTAATGACACTGCCGTCGGTGCCGGGGAGTTCCATGTGATCGTTTCTGCTTTCTTTGACACTGATCTGGTTGAAGTTTGTGGAAAGATGATAGTCTATGTAAGCAGGAACGTAATAAGATTCAGGATCTGCATTCTGTGATCCCTTTTTCTTGGCCAGATGAAGCAATTCCTCGGCCTGGTCCAGTAATGTGGAAAAAGGCGTATGGCTTTTCCCATAAGCAATTCCCAATGAAATCGTAAGGCCCTTTCCTCCGAGCATCTCTGAAAAAAATGGTGATTCAGAAAAAATTTTTGCAGTCTCCATGTTGAATTTTTTGGCGATTTTGATGGCAAAGGAAAATGCGCTTTCCGCAGTTAAATACACCAGTAAATCATCGCCGCCTAGCAGGAGTATCTCGGCGGGAAGAATTGAAGTAGGGTTTTTCATATCCTTAAAAAAGGTTTCCTCAATCGATTCAAAACAGGCATCGCGGAGGGAGGCTTCCACCGTATTTGAAAAAAACTGGAAGTCATCTTGATTCTTGATTTGTCTGATGATTTTCCCCATGGAATTGCCGTCTGCGTATATGAGGGCCGTATATCCCTTTCGAACCTTGCATTGGTCGCCGATCTGTTCAAAGTTATCAGGGCGCTGCGCTCTAATATGTTTTTGATTTAAAAAATCGGAAAGCTCCTTCCATAGGCCCATTCGAGCTTCACTGTTGTATTTAACCTTGGTATGACATTCATTGCATAGGAGTTGTTGGGATTGATCATCAGTATTAGGTGGGAGAATGTGGCTGGCCATTTTTGAACAGCTGTCGCATTCTCGGATGTATCCTGTATGAAGCTGTGAGGTTGGAATAAATGGATTTTCCTCCCTTTGGGATTCCGATTCCAGGTGAGCGTTTCTTAATGCCTCCGGATAATTACTCCCATCATATTCAACTGCTCCCCATATCAATCGAAGTCCTCCAGCGGTTTTTTCGCTAAACAGGCTTTCCAGTTCTCTAAGACAACGCTTAAGCTTTTGTTGATCCGCTTTGACAATGAATTGAGCGCTTCCACCTCCGGAAAAGATTATGTCGACTTCTTTAAGGTCGGCACAATCTTTTAAGAATTTTTCAATTCCATTCCTGTTTAAATCATCCAGCAATGCACTGGCACCTCTTATTTCCTTCAATCGGTCGGTGTCAAAGACGTACTTTTTGATACTGGGAATTCCCATCACGACGAGATATTCTTTTTCTTCCATAAAAGACTCCGATTATTTAAATGGTAGTTGCTATTACACGCCAGTCCCCACCCCAATCTTCCCCAGCCCAAACGCCGTTTGCTTCCCCAAATGCACTTTTTCGCAAAATTCAATCAGGGGCAGGTATTCGCTGATGTCCCCTTCATACGTCACCGACCCGATCATGCAGCCCATGAGCATCTTCTGCTCCTGGCGAA
>JAQIBZ010000087.1 GCA_027858815.1 Desulfobacteraceae bacterium | reverse complement strand
ATCATCTTATGGCCAAAGCATGCGGAATCGACATGATGCCCTGTCACTTGATCAATGAAGGAAACAGACGCCATTTCATTACGCAGCGGTTTGATCGGATTGGCAATAAAAAGATCCATATGCAAACCTTAAACGGGTTGGCGCACGTCAATTACAAAATGGTCGGCACGTACTCCTATGCTGAATTATTCGCAATTGCCAGAGCGCTTAAATTAAGCCCGGATGATGCCATGCAGATATTTAAGCGCATGGTTTTTAATGTGGTTGCACGGAATCATGATGATCATTCCAAGAATTTTGGATTCATGCTGGATAATCAGTATCAGTGGCAATTGGCGCCGGCTTACGATTTGGCCTACAGTTACAAGCCGGGAAGTCCCTGGGTAAACAGCCATTGGATGCAGCTCAATGGCAAGAGAGATAATTTTATCCGTGACGATTTTTATAGCTTTGAAAAAATAAGCCCTCTATTTACCAGACGGAAAATTGATCGTATCATTGAGGAAATTACAGCGCATGTATCCGCATGGAATGACCTGGCCGTTGAGCACGGTGTTCCGCAATCATTGATCGAATTAATCGGCAGCCATTTAAGGCTAAACATTTAGTTTCTAAAAGTTTTAAAATCACATTAAAAATCAAAGACACTTCCGACGTTTGCCAAGACAAATTCATTTTTAAATTGCGACATGATTTTGGCAGATACATGAAAGCCGGTGCAATGGGATGTGCCAACCACTTTGACATGGTATTGTTTAAACGTTTCCATGGCCTTGTTGACATAAGTCTCGGGGGCTGATCCTAAGTGGGTACCGCCGATGACGGCATGAAATTCCGTGTGTCCGGTTTTAGCGCTTAAATCGTTTAAAATTTCCACAACACCGGCATGGGCGCATCCCAGCAGTACCACAGGGCCGGACCCGGTTTCCAGCAGCAGGCTTAAGTCGTCATTAAACGGATCATCATAAATCGCCTCACCATCCTTGTATTTTAACCGGACATCCCAGGTTTTCCACCCTTTGGGTCTTTCAATATCGGAAATGGCATAAATATGTTCATCAATTTTTGTAAAATGATCGATAAACCTGAATTCTGCACCACACGCTTCATAGTCTTTTTTAGTATGTTGAAAGCCGATTGGAATTTCAAAATTTTCGTCCGGGGTTTCAATATAGGCTATTTTGTTTTGAAATGCATCTGAATGGATATAGACGGGTACGCCGGACGCCCGTTGTTTAAGAACCGGCATCAGACCGCCGGTATGGTCATAATGCCCGTGGCTGATAATTATTTTATCGATCGCGTTTACATTTTTTCCCATTAATCCCAAATTATTGAGAATGCCCATACCCTGGCCGGTATCATAAAGAACGGAATGGTCCTCTTCGATTAAAAATGAAAGCCCATGTTCGCCCACAAGCCCCTGTGGCATCGTAACGCCGATCGTATTTTCACATAAAACCGTCACTCGCATGTTTTTCTCCTCACCCGGTCAAGCCGGAAACAATAATAAGATAATGCCCATAACTAAATGCATCCTGCCAAAAAAAGGCATACAAAATCAATAAATTTCAGGAGAGAAGAATAAAAAAAAATAGCATCCATGACGATTTGTCAAAGATGCCG
This sequence comes from Desulfobacteraceae bacterium, assembly GCA_027858815.1. Lineage (GTDB taxonomy): Bacteria > Desulfobacterota > Desulfobacteria > Desulfobacterales > Desulfosalsimonadaceae > SURF-3. The sequence continues at coordinate 7,546 of JAQIBZ010000087.1, read as the reverse complement.
GCTTTTTGAGTAGTTAATTGATTTTAATCGACTTTGGAAAAAGCCATTTTCTTGGATTTACAGACCGGGCAATCTTTCGGTGTTTCATTTTTGCAGGTATACCCGCAAACAGCGCATACATAGTAATCCGTATCTTCCGGTGCATCCATATTATCTAATGCTTTCTGGTAGAGTTTTTTGCAAGAACATTACGACATGGATAAAGAGCAGGCTCAACAAGTGATATCGCGCGGTGACAAAAGACGGCATAATTTTTATAAAAAGATTCATCAGGAAGATTACAATAGCAGTAGCCTTTATACCGTGGTTTTAAATATGACAATTTTCCCCGTTTCATTTTGCCTGAATTAGTATTGATCTTTCTTTTTGATCGCAGCGGATCTTTTTTTTGTTTTTTTCCGTTCTTTTCTTTCCGCAAGCTTTAATTTTTGCTTTTCAAGCGCTTTTTATAGGTCATCCTGATATTTTTTCACCAGGGAATAAACAATATAATAACCCGCTGCAGCCAACGGTGCACCAATAATGATACCGCCGACTGTCAGCGCGGAAAGGATTTTTGGCGCTTCTTTTATCATTTGAACAAGAGCGGTAATGGTAAATCCATCCGGAAAGCTGAATTGATTATCAAGACCGAGAATATTGCCGCCCAAAACATATGTGCCGCTGTATATGAAAGGGGCTGTCAACGGGTTCGTTATCCAAACCCCCATCCCGGCGGTTATTTTGTTCCATTGAAAAACCGCTGCCAGAAAAACAGCTATGACGATCTGAAACCCCATTGTCGGAGAAGTCCCGACAAAAAGCCCCAATGCAAAACCCAAGGCAATTTCCCGGGGATTCCCCCGGATTTTTATAAACCGTTGGTAAGCGTTATGAAAAAATACTGAAACACACTTTTTTTCAGAAATACCACTTTTATCCAACACAGATTGTCTTTCCTTGGCTGTCAGTAATTAATTTTAGCATCATTTTTCCCATAATAATTTCTTTTATTCCGGTCAAGCCTGGATGATTTGGAAATAATGAGGCACTCCCGTCATATTCAATCATCATAAAGGTTATCATCAGGATAATACTTTTTGGCACATTCCGGGCAGATGCTGTGACTGAATTCAGCCTCTGAATGTGAGCTGACGTAATTTTCTACGCTTGTCCACTCTTTGTCATCGCGAATTTTTTTACAATGCGAGCAAATCGGAAGCAGCCCACTCAATGTCCTTATCTTATCCAGTGCGGTTTCTAATTCTTTTATTATTCTTTCGCGGTTCTTTTCGGAGGCCACGAGTTCGGAAATATCACTGGCAATGGCTACAATTCCGACGGTGCTGCCACTTTGATCCTGCAGCTGCGAAGTGGATAAAATGACCGGGATCGTATCACCATCGGAAGTTTTGATATCCAGTTTGCGATTGTTAACGGTTTGAGATATTAACATTTGAGCCACAGGTCCCTGTTTTTGTCCATCCGGGGTTACCAGATCTGATATATCCATATTTTTCATGGCCTCCTTGCGAAAACCCAATTGGTTTGCTGTGGCATCATTCACCATAATAATTTTGCCTTGCGGGCTTAAAAGAAAAAGGAGGTTATTCATCGTTGAGATGATATTGTCCGCAGCTGTGGTCGGTGATATGCTCATCAGCTTGTATTTTGTAATGGCATACGTCAGGCCTGCAGCCCAAAGGAGACAAAACATATTCCCCAGGGCGGGTATTGAAAATATCTTTAAATATGGTAAGGTCACATTCGTGACAGAGGCGAATGTGACGGATATAATGGTACAATAAAACAATATCATCGCCTGTATTCTTTTGGAGTGATGTTGTTTTGTCCGGTCAATTTTATAAAATAAAAATACCGCCGTTCCCACAGTTGAAAAAAGATAAATCCAATATATGTATGTCCAAATCGATTCAGACCATGCATACGCCCACCCATAAGGTTGTCGCGTAAATCCGGTAATGATTTTACCCTGCCATTGGCATATGAGCAGAAGAATGCCCATACCGGCCACGATCACATGATACCAGGGTTTTTTCAGGACAAAGGAATAGCCGGATAAAATTAATGCAAAACATAAAAACCAATATCCCATTCCAATCCATCCCAGGGCCCCTATGTTCATAAACAAAATGGCATTATCCAATGACGTGTATGGTGACTGGACAACAACCATTTGAAGGCTCCATATCGCCAGGTATAGAATAAAGACGGCACAGACGTGATTTAATCCTTTTCTGGGATTTTTCGTAATTATGTAAGCGCCTAAATAGCAATAGACAATTAATCCGAAAAAATGAACATATGAAAATAAGTACATGTTTTTAAACCCTAAACCTAAAAAGGATGAGCAGTTGTATCTTTATATGACTCATAAATAGAATTGATTGGAAAATACCGGGGACATCTTAAATAATCAGTTGAATAATTTGTCATGATGCAAATCCGTATCCTTCATATTTTTGTATTTTCATGTAAAAGACAGAAAATATTTTCCAGAAAAGGGATATGGTTTTTTTTTATCAGCCCGGTTAGCAGGTTTTTATCTTCGAGATTCACTACTTTTTTCGCTTCAACCTCAACTAACTCAAGCAGTTCTTCCGGGGAAAATGAATCCCTGACAATCCTTGTCAAAACCAGTCTTAAGATACTTGATCGTGAAAGCCCCAGGTTGTCCAGCTCTCTTCGAACCATTTTGGCGTCAACCTCCTTGAGCTTAGTAAAGGCTTTTGTTGCCTGCTGGAGGGGAGATAAAATTTCTTGTTCTTTGATATAGCCGGAGGAAATTAAAGAATTGAGTATCTGGTAAATGGTGAAACTGTCATTGATACTTTCAGAAATTATTTCTTTGACCGAAAGCTTGCCGTCAATCAAGGCCAGGACACTCCACTCGTCCGGATTAAGCTTTATTTCGCTACCATTCCTGAGAGTGCCTGATACCTTAAACACAATATCTTTCCTGGGAATCAGCTTTTTAAGGACGGACATCTCATCAACTCTGCGGGTCGCTTCTAAAATTGTGCTCATAATATTTATTTTTTTGATCACCATCCCATGGGTGGAAAATTCCTTGTCGGTATATTCAAATTCGCCCTTTTCCCAGAAAAACATGTCAAAAATTACGTTTTCCGCCTGTTTAAAAATAATTTTTCCTAGTGAAGCAACAGTGGCATATCCTTTTTCAACAACGATTTTGCCAAGGGGAATATTTTGTTTTTTGGAAGCTTTCAGGCATTCTTTTAATTGTTTTTCATTAATCTTACCATGTTTAATCAGCAGGTCTCCCAGACGGTTTTTCTCATGCGATTTTGTGGCATTGATGATGTTGCCTTCCCTGATATAGACCTTGATTGCTTCGTCTTTCCAGGTAACTTTTAGAATGCCGGTCTTCTGGTCGTTGTGGAGAAGCTGCAAAACATTCGTGATATGTAAGGTTTCTATGTTTCCTGTAAGGGCCATATTGTATCCATCAGTATATCCATCGGGTAAATTTTAATTAAATTGACTTATTTACAGATAATTTTCAAGGTTTTATTAGAGATAGCGGCTATCTATCTTGGCCGGCTGATCAGCATATTGCAACGGCCTTGAAAAACGTATAGCAGAAAATTCCATCGGGTTCTGCCGTTCGATTCAATGCCTTAATTCCTTGATTAAAGGTCTTTTCATCAATAATCCCGGCGCTTAGAGATGTTTCGCGGACACCTTCAATCACAGTTATTGTTTCTCCCGGTTTTTTAAGTTTATTTAAATTAAAAGATAGCTTGAAAGTCTGGTCAGTGATCATTTTTTCCTATCGATTAAACAAGATAATATAATTTAGATAAGCCGATATGCCAATAAAGAACTTTGAAAAATGGGTTAAAAAATAAAAGAATGAGGTAAAATCAGACAAAAAAAAGCCCGGACCGCTTTCACGGTCCGGGCTTGTGTATAATCAGAACTTAAATTCTTTACGAAGCCATTATCCATCTCAAAATGTGAATTTTTGTCCAAGATCAAGGAAATCAAGGAATTGTGCGGAGGTGTGGTCCGCTACTCCGCACAAGCAATTCCGAAGATTGAACCGAAAAAATAAACCGGATATTGGGCAAAAAGGCCATTTATGTATGGAAAATTATCTGATGAACAGCATCTCCTGATAGGTCGGCAGCGGCCACAGATCGTCTGCCACTATGCCTTCAAGCTTGTCGGCAACCTCACGGACCTTCAGCATGGCCGGTAATGTCTGTTCGCAGCAGGTTATTGCCTCATTCAGGGCATCATTACTTTTGTAGGCAATCAGATCCTCCAGGATTTTAATATCGGCTTTTAATTCCATGATAAGTGCGGCGGTTTCCTTGAGAACAGAGTCATCATAATCCACACCCAGTTCCTTCATCTTCAGGCAGGAGTCTGCCAGTTCAGTTTGATATCGCACGGCCGCCGGGTAGATAATAGTCTTTGCCATTTCCGCAACAGTCTTGGCTTCCACGTCAATTTTCAGGTTGTATTGTTCCAGGTATATTTCATACCGGCTGTGCATTTCTTCCGGTGAAAGCACATTGTATTTGCTGAAAAGTGCTATCACGTCGTCTTCAATGAGGACTGGCAAAGCTTCCGGGGTGGTTTTCAGGTTGGGCAGGCCGCGCCGGGCAGCTTCTTCATGCCAGTCGTTCGTGTAGTTGTCGCCGTTAAAAACAATTGATCCATGCTCGTCCATGATTTTTTTCATTACATCCTGAACCGCCGCATTGAGTTTTGACGGATCGCCGGCAGTGGCGGTTTCAAGTTCTGTGGCAATATAATCAATGGATTCTGCAAAAATAGTGTTCATGGCGACCAGCGGGCCGGAAACAGACTGGTCAGAACCAACCGCCCGAAACTCGAAACGGTTGCCGGTGAATGCAAACGGACTGGTCCGGTTACGGTCACCCGCATCCTTGGGAAGATTTGGCAACGCGTCTACACCGATATTCATGACGCCGCATTCTTTTGAGCAGGTGGCGCCGCCGTTTTTAATCTGTTCAAACACGTCTGCCAGTTGTTCGCCGAGGAAAATAGAAATAATTGCGGGCGGTGCTTCATTGGCACCCAGTCGATGATCATTTCCAGCGGAAGCGATAACTGCGCGCAGTACTTTGGCGTATTTGTGAACGCCCCGGATGATGGCAGCGCAGAATACGAGAAACTGAGCGTTTTCATGCGGTGTTTCGCCCGGATCCAGCAGGTTGCCCTGACTGGCGTTGCCAAAAGAATAATTGCAGTGTTTACCGGAACCGTTAACGCCGGCAAATGGTTTTTCGTGCAGCAGGCATTCCATGCCGTGGTGTTTGGCGATTTTTTTGAGGGTGGCCATGGTCAGCTGCTGATGGTCGGTGGCCAGGTTGGCGGTTTCAAAAACCGGGGCCAATTCGAACTGCCCGGGGGCGACTTCATTATGTCTGGTTTTTACCGGGATTCCCAGGCGGTAAAGTTCACGTTCCACTTCAAACATGAAAGCTAAAACGCGTTCAGTAATGGCGCCGAAATAATGGTCGTCAAACTGCTGGCCTTTTGGCGATGCTGCACCAAACAGGGATCTTCCTGCGGCCTGGATGTCTGGTCGGCAGGAAAGAAAGTTTTTATCAATCAGGAAATATTCCTGTTCCGCGCCGCATGTTGCGGATACGATTTTGCCGGAATTATCACCAAAAAGGTTTAATATGCGCTGGGCCTGGGTGTTAAGCGCCTGCATGGATCTGAGAATCGGGGTCTTTTTATCCAGCGCCTCGCCTGTCCATGATAAGAAAGCTGTGGGAATGCAGAGGGTGGCACCGTTGGGGCTTTCCATAACATAAGCCGGGCTGGTAACATCCCATGCTGTATAACCTCTGGCTTCAAAAGTCTGGCGAAGGCCGCCGCTGGGGAAGCTCGATGCATCCGGTTCCCCCTGGATCAGGGTTTTTCCGGAAAACTCAGCAATGGCATTTCCGGCCAAATCGGGAACGAGAAAGCTGTCATGCTTTTCTGCTGTGGAGCCGGTCAGTGGGAAGAACACATGAGCATAATGGGAGGCCCCTTTACTCATTGCCCAGTCTTTCATGGCATTGGCCACCACATCCGCAACAGAGGCATCCAGAGTAGAATAATTTTCAACCGTCTTGTGTAAGGACTTGTAAATATCCTTGGGCAGCCGTTGTTTCATCACGGACATACTGAAGACGTTTTCCCCGAATTTGTTAATGGAATTAACTTCTTTGTAAGGGATGGGTGTTTTTGTTGTTTTGATTTTGTTTATCGCAGAAATTGCCTTTGCTCTTTCATTCATTTTTCTTCTCCAGATAGTTAATATTTTCAAAAAAAATACTGGTTCAAATTTTTATATCTAATAAATGTTTATTGCAACCCTTGTGCCAATATTCTTTTTGTTTTATATAGTCCTATTTTTATTAAATATCTCGGTTTGTGGTTTGATTTATGCTTTTTGGTGCATTACATTTTTGTAGCTAATTCATGAAAATAAATTACATTTTTGTAATTATTGTCCAGAGTGATAATGATTAAGTTGCCATTTAAGCGTGTATTTCATCAAGCACTTCTCTGACCGTCAGGGCCAGGGTTTTTCTTAAGACCGGTTTCATGATAAGCTTTTTGATGCCAAGTGTTTTGATTATTTCCTCGTTGAGCAGATCATTGTATCCGGTGCAGATTATGATCGGAAACCCGGGTCTGACAGATAATATTTCTTTGGACAGCTGAATCCCATTAATCTTCGGCATGCTCATGTCTGTAATGATCATATCATATTTTTCAGGCTGGGCACGAAAAGCGTCCAGGGCTTTTTCGCTATTTGTAAACGGACTGACCCGGTAACCCATATTTTCGAGTATGTTTTGGTTGATCTCTGTTATGACCGCCTCGTCGTCTACGACCATTATGCTTTCATGGCCTTCGGGCAGAGTTGCATTCAGCTCAATCAGGCTTTGAGTGCTTTCATCATCAACCACCGGAAGATAGATTTGAAAAGAACTCCCTTTTTCTAACTCACTGTAAGCAAGAATATCCCCGCCATAGCTTTTGATAATGCCATGCACCACCGCAAGCCCCATACCGGTGCCTTCTTCCTTGGGTTTGGTGGTAAAATACGGATCAAATATGCGTTGTAATGTTAAATCGTCCATACCGCTGCCGGTATCACTGATCCCTAACTTGAGATAAGATCCGGGGGGCAAATCTGGTTTCCGTGAAAGTCTGTCCGGGTTGATGTCCGGGTTGATGTCTGGGCTGATGTCCGGGCTGATGTCCGGGCTGAGGCTGACCTGTGAAAGGGTTACGTCAATCACACCGCCAGACTCCCGCATGATATGGTATGCATTCGTGCAGAGATTCATGATGATTTGATGAATCTGGGTCGGATCTGCCATGATTGAACCGCAATCCGGGCTGATGGTTTGCCTGATTTCAATCGTCGCTGGAATAGAGGCCCGGATAAGTTGTATTGCTTCTTTGATCACCGGCTGAATTTTGAGGGGTTTGAGATCCTGTTCAGCCTGCCGGGTGAATGTGAGAATCTGTTTTACCAGGT
>JAQIBZ010000026.1 GCA_027858815.1 Desulfobacteraceae bacterium | reverse complement strand
GGCTGAGATTGGGATTTTGCCGGGACGGCTGCACTAAAATAGGCAAAAGCCATTATGATAAATATTGACAATCTCAATGAATGATTACACCGCATTCCGGCAACTCCTCATCAAATATGGACAATAATACGCCAGGAGGGCATAAAGCCCTCCCCTACACGGATTTTTAATAAATTCCCTATTGGCGGGGTTTATCCCCGCCAGATACTTGCTCAAGATTTTACCAAACGTATTTAAAAAAAAGCATGCCGTATCCGGCGAAAAAATGTTTGGTATTTAGTGCTTGAACGAAAACCCGAAATTTTTTTCAATTTCAAGGCGGGCAAAAATTTTAACCGGATGAATACATTTAGTATTTTGAGGATTAAAATTTGAGCCCAACGCAGAAATTGGGGAAATTAGCGGTTTTCGGTCGGCCACTATTTATCATACAGAATTCTCTTCAATTTCCATGGTTCGGGGCTTATTATCAACAGGGGTTATTTTAGGAATATTATTCTTACCTTTAATAATAACACCTAAATCTTCAAATTTCCGGGCAGACGGCAGCACCCGACGTTCAAGTGACCCCACGGCTTTGTTATATGTATTGACACACTTATCCAGATCACTGCCGAGACTGTTAAAATGGCTCACCATGAGTGAAATCCGATTATACAGTTCATTACCCAGCTCACTGATCATTTTGGCGTTCTCTGTTGTCTTTTCCTGCTTCCATCCATAGGCAACCGCCTTTAGCAGAGAAATCAGGGTGGTGGGGGTCGCCAGAATAACGCCTTTGTTTGCAGCGTCTTCAATCAGAGCGGGTTCTTTGGCCAGGGCTGCGCTGAAAAAATTTTCACCAGGCATAAACAGGACCACAAACTCAGGGGTGGGATTAAACCGCGTCCAGTATTCTTTTTTGGCCAGCTGTTTTACATGCGTCCGGACATGAGCAGCATGCCGGGTCAGCATTTCCTCTGTCCGATCCTTGTTTTCCGGTTCAAGGGAATCGAGATACGCAATGATCGGAACCTTGGAATCCACAATAATCTTCCGGTCACCGGGCAGCTGGATAACCATATCCGGCCGGACGGAATTTTCCCGGGCCGTATCCGTCTGCTGCTCAAAAAAATCGCACCGGTTCTGCATACCGGAAAGTTCCACCACCCGCCGCAGGGTCATTTCTCCCCACCGTCCCCTTACATGGGGCATCCGGAGCGCATTGACGAGTTTTCCGGTTTCCTGTTGCAATTCATTCTGCGTCCGGCTTAAAGACACCATCTGCTGAGACAATTCACCATACGCTTTTTCCCGTGTCTTTTCCATGGACCGGACCTGCTGATCATATTTATCTAACGCATCGGCCACCGGCTGAATAAAATCTTTGACCGCCTTTTCGCTGGTTTCAAAATCATTTTTTGCCGCCTCGACATACTGGGTCAACGTCTGCCCGGCCAGATCAATAAATGACTGGTTGTTCTCGCTCAGGGCTCTGGCTGAAAGGGCCTTAAACGAATCCGTCATGCGAACGGTCATTTCCTCAAGCATGGCGGCTTTTTCTTTGGCTATTTTGCGTTCACTTTCGATCAGGGTTTCCGCCTCTGTGAGGCGCTGCTGCTGCTCATAAAACCGATCGGATAATACACGGTTTTCTTCGGATCGTTCATCAAGCGTTTGCTTGACAGATGACATCTGATCGAGACTACTGGCGGCGGCAGCATGCGTTTTGGATAAATTCAAAAACCGGTCATTTGCCGCCTGAAGGTCCTTAACCGCATCCGCCAGGGACAAACGAAAAGATTCTATTTCTGAAGATTTCCCCCGAAGCGACTCGGACAGTATGGCGATTGCTGTTTTTCCATCACCCACCCGTTTGACGAAAACCGACCGGGTAACCAGCCACCCCAGCAGAAAACCGGCAAAAAGAGCTGCCCCATAAAATCCGTATATGTGAAATAATTCTTCAATGATCATGCGGTATTATATCTTTAACAATATGAGATAAATAATTTTACCTAAGTTGAGCGTATAAATGTGCCGCTTTTCCCGCCGGATTTCTGTTTCAGGCAGATATTGGAAATGATCATCGCCCGGTCATGGGATTTACACATATCATAGATGGTAAGAGCAGCTACCGAGGCTGCTGTCAGCGCTTCCATTTCAACACCGGT
>JAQIBZ010000615.1 GCA_027858815.1 Desulfobacteraceae bacterium | reverse complement strand
TCAATAAGTCCTGATGATATAAAAATCATCTGTCAGATTATCAGACTTTCAATTCAAAATGAGAAAAGAATTAAACTTTTTTTAAAATCATTGCCGCAAACCTGATCATACAAATCATTGTCATATTGAATATCGCTTATCAAATAACTGTTCTTCATTAAAAGAAACTTTAAAAATATTGACCCCGATTATTGCGGCAGAAATGGTACCGATTACCAATACCATAAAAAAAGTAATCGCATGAGTTATAAGTGAGAAACCGATCGCATTTTGTTGGGATATCCCGAAAAGAGACATAGCAAATACGCCGCCAGCTTCCCATAACCCCCAAAAACCGGGCACTGAAGGTAATGCAATAAAGAAGCAAATAATAATGAAAACCATCGTTGTTTCGCAAAAAGTAAGAGAAACACCAGGACACCCGAATGTAAAAAGATACAGGGACAACGCCTGAACGGTCCAGATAACAATCGAAAGTCCAGTACAAGTTAAAATACCCAAAGGATTATTGATTAGTGACACCCCGGAAGCAATGTTTTCGATAAAAGAAAGTAACGGTTTGCAGCAAAATGTATATACTTTTTCCTTTTGTGAATCATTGAAAAAAGGGAATAATAATGGCAGTTTCATTATAATTTTTACTATAATTTTTCGAATACCGGAAAAACTGACAAGACATATTCCGGCAGCTAAAACCGCACAGAAAACGGCCATTCCTCTCGCAATCATATCCAGTACAGATTTATTTAACTGGTAATCGTTAAATTGTATTGAATGATTGGGATCAATTTCTACACCGCTCAATACCCATACAAATAAAATAATAAGAATTATCATATCAAAAAGACGTTCGACAGCCAGTGTCGTCAAACCGGATGTGTAAGAAATTTTATTCTGTTTTTTTAAAATGGCCGGCCGGGCGAATTCTCCGATCCTTCCCGGCAGAATATTGTTGATCATAAAACTGATCATCATAGGATGAAAAGCAGCAAAGAATGGAAGTTTACTGATATGATGAAGAATTACCTGCCATCGCCAGGCACGTAAAAAATAAGACAGTACCATCATGAGCAAAGAGGGGATTATCCATATATAATTTATTGATTTAAAATATAAAACCAATTCTTTAAACGGTACATTTCTCAGGGCAAAATAAAACGAAACGACTGATAAAAGACAACCAGCAATTAAAGAAATATAAATTTTCTTATTCATATTATAGTTTGTTAAATAAAATTATTTTGAAATAGAAATTCACCAATTAAAAAGAATATGCTATAGGTATTGTTTAATCAAATTAAAAAGATAGTAAATAAATCTAAAATTTGAACCAGCAACAAATTACAATAAAATCAATAATGATCTAAACTGGATTTAATTTAGAAATGTTCTTACAGACTCATTACTCTTTGCCGAAGCTGAGTATTGACTTAAATAGAGACGCACCTCATGAAAAAAATATCTAATATCTTAGATAACCCGACAATTTGGAAATTATTCAGGGATTCTTTTGATTTCTTTTTAGGTATATACCGCAAAAGAAAAGAATTGTTAAAAGTTTGGGGAATAGCAGGGAATCACTATTCTGTCTTAGACATAGCCTGCGGAATTGGTCAGTTTTCAGACATAACCAGAGGGCCATATTTAGGTGTTGACTTAAACAATCAGTACATTGAAAGGGCACAAAAATTATACAATTCGCCAAACATTTCTTTTCAGTGTGTTGACGTTAAAAACCTTTATAAAGAGAACAAGCAATATGACATTGCACTGCTGATCGGCATTGCTCACCACCTGGATAATGATACATTTTCCGATTTATTAACTGTTGTACATAAAATTGCCAAAAAATCAGTTGTATTAATAGAAGTCGCACAAGAACAAAATACACCATGGGGAAAATGGCTCAGGGATAACGACAGAGGCAAGTTTGTCAGACCTCAAAATAAATTAAAACAAATAATTTGTGAATCTGGTTTTAAAATTAAAGAATGTGTGTTTATACGATCATGGGGCACAAATACGACTGCAATTTACTTTACTCAAAACCAATAAGTCTTCTATGGGAATTTCTTTTTTTAAGAAAATCGCAATTCATTATCAAACCAATAAAATATTCCATGTGCGAAGCTGGGTTTAAGCATGTCAATTCCAATAAATCAAAAAGATTTCATCCTTGTCGCCGGGTGTCCCCGTTCCGGCACATATCTGCTGTCTTCGTTATTAAGTAAACACCTTAACATTGTTTTCCCACTTGAAACACATATTATCTATTTATTGCGAAACCGGATTCATTTGTGGGGTGATTTAAATATTTACCAAAACCGTAAAAATCTATTAACGGATATTTATTCATTTTTAGGAATATGGCTGAAGAAAGGTATGAAACTGGATGAAAAAGCCTTGCCTTACAGCCTGCTTTCTACAAAAACAATGCGTGAAAAAATACTGTATAATGCCAATACATTTGAAATCATTATACATAACTTATACCGTGAATATGCCAAAAATCATCAGGCTGATTACTATGGCGAAAAATCTGTTCCCTTCTGGCATATCCCACTCGAAGAACTACAGCAACAGATTCCGAACTTGAAAGTAATCCATATTATTCGGGATGGGAGAGATGTCTATTTATCATGGGGAAAAACATGGTTTGGTTCTTCATGTCTTTACGAAGCGACTAAAACATGGGCTGAGCATCTCAATTTAAAAAGAAGCTGGGGCAAAAAAAATTCTGAAAAATACCTCGAATTAAAATATGAAGACTTGCTGGCCAACACGGACTTTGAAATAGAGAGAATATCAGAATTTCTTAACATCAATAAAACCCAAAAAGCAAATATCACACATTCTGATGGGATTGCAGATCTTGCTGCCGGAAAAGGGCATCATGATTTATTATCTGAAGATGTTGTTACGAGTAATTTTAACAAGTGGAAAAAAAGCATGACTCCGTCTGATCGAATGTTTTTTGAATATATAGCGGGTGATGTTTTAAGTAAGTTTATGTATGAAGTTGAAAATAAAAAAATTAGCCATATAGATCTCATACGTTTTAACCTTAAGATTTTGTACAGCAAGTGCTTAATATTTTTTTCTTTTACCAATTTTAAAAGACGCATAAAGTCAATTCTTCCAATACTAATATTTTATTCAAGAAAATTTGGAATTGTATCGTCAAAGGACTAAATCTTTAATAAAGACAGGCTTATATACGTTTAGAAGGAATCTTTGCCATGCAAGAAGACGATATAAAATTAAAAAAAATTGATTATTCTGTTGTTATTCCAGTATATTGTAATGAGACCTCACTTAAAATCCTTTATCAGACCATTCAAACAGATGTAGTTCTGCAGAACATCTCCAAATCTTATGAAATGATTTTTATTGATGACGGATCATTCGACGCATCCTTTGCTGTCTTGCTTGAATTAAAAAAACAAGATCCGGAGCACGTTAAAATTATAAAATTTACTCGTAATTTTGGACAGGTTGCCGCAGTTCTTGCCGGGTACCAGAAAGCCAGAGGCGATTGCATAATAAATATTTCAGCTGACTTGCAAGATCCACCCCGGCTGATCAATGAGATGCTTCACGCTCATTTTAATGAACATTTTGATATTGTTATTTGCCACCGACAATCCAGGGATGAATCCTTTTTTAGAAAATTTTCTTCCGGAGTTTTTTATACATTAATGAAAAAATTAAGCTTTCCTGATATGCCCAAAGGTGGCTTTGATCTTTTTTTAATGAGCCGGAGGGTCAAAGATCAAATTTTATTGAATAATGAATCCAATCCATTTATTCAGGGTAAAATTCTGTGGACCGGCTTCACGAAAAAATGGATCCCCTATGATCGCGAAAGAAGGAAATCAGGCACATCTAAATGGACGTTTTCGAAAAAAATTAAATATCTGATAGATGGTGTTATGGGGTATTCCTTTCTGCCATTGAGATTAATGTCTCTCGTAGGGATGTGTATTTCCATTCTGGGTTTTACCTATGCGCTCGTCATCCTTTTCTCAAAAATTTTTGGAGATATACCTGTTCAAGGGTGGGCACCACTCATGATCGTTATACTGATTTTATCCGGTATTCAAATGCTGATGCTGGGTATTATCGGTGAATATCTCTGGCGTGCTCTTGATCAGATCAGACAAAGACCAATGTATATCATTGAAAAAATAGTTGATTGAAAACTATTAATATTTTCATCAAAGGATATCCTAATGCGGTGTATGATTTGTAGAAATCCAATGGAATTCTATTTTTCCAAACGATTCGATTTCATTCATTTAACCAACGTTGATTATGTAAAATGCGTCAATTGCGGCTTTGTTTTGTCTAAAACCCATTATGAGCTATCTGATGAATCCTGGGGTGCAGTAAATAAAAAGTATCACCAATCTTATCAAGGAACAAATCACCTGGCGGATGATCCGATGTGGCTTGAAAGACTTGATAAACAGGTTGAAGTGATTGCCGATACAGTAAAAATTGGACTGATATCCCAGACAAATCCCCATCTGGATTTTGGTTGTGGTGATGGAAAACTCTCTGACATGATCACAGATAGGCACGGTGTTAAAATTGATAAATTCGACAGGTACAATCAGGGCAAAGGATATCTTACGGATGAAAAACTGAAGAAAAATAAGTTTGATTTTGTTGTTACGACATCTGTTTTTGAGCACCTGTTAAAACGGGAAATGCTGGATGAGATTAATAATCTTGTTTCTGATACCGGGGTTATGGGGTTGCACACTCTGGTTGCTGAAGAAGTCCCTGACAATTCTGACTGGTTTTACCTTGTTCCGGTCCATTGCGCTTTCTATACAAATAAATCCATGCAGATTCTTTTTGATGAATGGGGATATACGTCATCAGTATACCAGCTTGATTCACAACTATGGTTATTTTTCAAAGCAGATGCTGATAAAATTGAACAAATTATAAAAAATACCAACAGCCAGCCAAATAGAAAATTCTATTACCATTTTAAAAGAGGCTTCATGGATTATTGGAAACTAAATAAGGATGAGATTAATGCAAGGCAAAAACAACCCCTTTAAAGTTAATTGATCAATATGAAATCAGAAAAAATTTTAATTTTTGGCGCCGGTGGTTTCGCCAGAGAAGTTGCGTGGCTTATTGAAGCTATCAATAAAAACTATGAAATACAAGGCTTCATAGATGATACTCATGATCAGCATGAAAAAATCATAAACAACATTCCGGTTTTTGGACTTGATGAAGCTTATAATCGTTTTCCCTTTTCTAAAATCGTTGTAGCGGTAGGTGACCCATGCGGCAGAGAAGTTGTAGTTGCTAAGTCAAAAAACAAAAATTTTCTTTTCGAAAGTATAATCCACCCAAAGACTGAAATGAGTAAATGGATAGAGATGGGTGAAGGGACAATAATTTGTGCGGGTAATATACTCACAACCAATATCAATATAGGTAAGCATGTTCATATAAATCTAAATTGCACGATTGGGCATAACGTTAATCTTGGAGATTTTAATACATTAGCCCCCGGAGTTCATATTTCCGGCTGGGTAAATACGGGGAAGAGAGTTTATATCGGAACGGGAGCTGTAATAATTAATGGGAAAAAAGATAAGCCTATTTTTATTGAAGATGATGTCATAATAGGCGCTGGCGCTTGTGTGACAAAATCCCTACTTAAAAACAATACTTATGTCGGTGTTCCAGCAAAAGTGATCAGAACTTAGAAATTTTGCTAAAAATGATTTAATGAACTTGCTGCTGGAAACAGACCTGATGTCGGAGCTCTTGGCTTTTCAATAAAGATGTCCCGGAATTCTATATTGTCGGGGCACGCCGAGCAAAACCCCTGGATACAGAAACAAAGGCAGTCTGCTGGAAATGGAAAGTCTTTTTACCGATAAAATTAATAAAACCAAATAAGCTGAATGAAAATGATCGAGACAATAAAAAAAACTGACCATCAATTTTATATTTTCCTGGCCGGCATCAGCCTGTTTGGAATCATTGCGGTTTTTGGATGGATAAAACTTCAGTATGGCTTTACTTTCATGGATTAAGGTTATTATATTGTCACGGGTTGGAAAAAGTATATGACAGATGGGGAAAATCAAAACCGACCCGGTTCTGAAAATATCATAAATTCATTATATTATCAAAATCTTATAAAAAACAATGAATAGATATACTGGTTTGTATTGACGTTATTTAATTCTATTTTAATTATCATTATTATTAACTTGAGAGTCCAACGTTCTGATGTCATGCCGGACTTGATCCGGTATCCAGAAGGGGGAAATCCATAAAAGTAATCTGGATTCCGGCTAAAAACATGCCGGAATGACGGAAGAGAAGGACGCCGGAATGAGGAGAGAGGCAACCGTGATCCGGCATCCATTGTTTTTCTGGTTTCCGGCTTTAGCCGGAAAGACGGTTTGTGACATTGAATCGCCGGATTAATAAGAGGAATATCATTGAAAACAAAGATATCAAATTACCAGATGCCGATCTTTTTAATGGGCATGATCCTTTTTACGATAATCGCCTGTCTTGGCTGGATCAAGCTCAAATATGGCTTCAATTTCACTGATGAAGGGTATCTTGCGACCGAGAGCTGGCGCCTTGCCGTAGGCGACCATTTTCTGAACGACAAAATCACCGGCGCGTTGAGACATTACACACTCATTAACAGCTTTATATTTAAAGTTTATCCGGATATTTCGTTGCTTCAAATGCGGCAGCTCCAGTTTATATTAACGCTCTCTTCTCTGCTGATATTCAGCATCGCACTTTTCCGGCAGACCAGGCAATATGCCTTGCTGCCGTTTGTCTTTTCGCTGTTTGCGTTTACCGGACTGGACCCGGTTGGTCTGATTTCGAATTTGTATTACCAGACATACCCCCATTTATTTCTCGTGCTTTACCTGTCATTCATGCTCTTTGGCTTTCAATCTGAAAATCTCACGATTAAAAAAAGTTTTTACGTATTGGCTGGCCTTTGTCTGTGGCTGATGAGTTTGAGCCTTCTCTATATGGGCATTATTGTTTTTGCGCCCATAATGATCTTCATTTTGTCCCGCAAACTCAAACTCAAAGATTATCCTTTTACTTTCAATGATTTATTGTATGTATTATCCCCTTTTGTCGTCTGCTGGATGCTGTTTATCGCAATATTCAACAAGCCTTATTTGTTAAACATATTCAACTCACTGACCGTTATTCATACAATCCCCTATTATTCAAAGGGATTAATCACTATGAATTGGGAGCAGATCAGACGCATAGTGATATCCATGGCTTTCTTGTCGTTGTTCTTTGTTGCCATAAAAAAACTACCGATTCAGTTTTTTATCGCCGGATGCGCGTTTCTCTCCCTGTTCATTCTTTTAACAATCAATACCCCTCTTTTCGGCTTTCTGGTGCCCTATTATAACGGGTGGTTTGCCCGACCGATGTGGTTTTCATCTTTGCTCATGGCCTTCACGATTCTATTCTGGACGCATGCAATCAGAAAATATATTTTAAGAAGAATATTCAGTAGAGAAGAAGAACTTTCCATCATTTTGATGGCGCCTTTTACCATATGCGCATGCACCATGAATATTTTTTCCGGATTAGGTCCGATGGCGGTATGTCAAACCACCATTCCTGCAGTCGCTGCCATCGCCTATATGCTGACATCACAATTTAAAAATATGGCGCACAAAAAACACCGGTATCCGGTCACCTTCTTTATCTTAATGCTGCTGCTGGGTCCATTTTATTATACAACCGCCCGACACGACTGGGATTTCACTTTTTATGATGTTCTCCCCAGATATGAGAATGTGCAGATTGAAACCGGTTTCGGCAAAGGCATTTACACCAATCAAATATATTCAAAGCTCTATGACTGGCTGATCGCCAATGCAAACTACTTTACACAACCAAATGATTATGCCATTTCATATGTTTGCTCGCCGATGACGCATATTATAACCAAGCTGAGGCCTTCCCTTGACGACACATTCATTACATTTGCATTACCAAATAGTTACTTTGAGAAATGTATCCAAAAAATGAAGCAAAGAGGGCGCGAACCGAAAATCGCGTTTATTTTTGACAGATTGCCCGTGATTTTAGGAGGCCTTAAGATATATCCCGACAAACAATTTGATTTTCCTTCATCAGGTGATCCAATTTCCATTTATATCAGAAAACATATGACGCCGGTGTCAACATTTAAGATATCGGATGACTTTATCATTCGATGCTATGTAGATTTTAATTTAGCAAAAGACCGAAAAACAGGTCACACTCCTTAAGCGGAAGTTGATACCGCCATAAAAAGTCACCAACCCGTCACCCCGGCGGGGCCTGTCCTGGCATGTTTTTAGCCGAGAGCCGGGGTCCAGAACATATAGGAAATAATGGTGGATTCCGGATTCCGGCTAAAAAAATGCCGGGACAAGCTTCAGAGCGGTGGACCCCAAAAACTGGACAAGTGCATAAGCTCTGAGTTACTCTGACAAAAAAGTTAGATTATATACTACCTTTCTGTTACAATGGGGTTACCCTTTCTTTTTTATATAAGCAAAAAAATAAGATAGATAGATTTATTGGCGAATTATCATACCCGATATATCTAACTCACCTAATAATAGCCTCCTTTTTTGTGCCAAGAAAAATAGGGGTTGATATTTACTATATCATATTTTTAACAATAATTTTATCTATCTTTTCCGTAATCAAAATCCAGAAACCTGTTGATCAATACAGGCAAAGTCGGTTGTGATTTTATAAGTTACATCGGCTTCGTATATAGCCACAGTCAATGATTCGGGACAGTCCTGAAAAACTTCAATTTAAAAATCGGGAGATTAACCAAACAATATGGAAAAAATGAATGATTCCAAGATGTCAGGACCTGAAAAACAATCGAACTTT
>JAQIBZ010000557.1 GCA_027858815.1 Desulfobacteraceae bacterium | reverse complement strand
GTTGATATTCATGATGATATTAATGCGGAATGGACGGAGCTGCTTGTCAGGAAGCGATCTATTCCTAAAAATGTCCGTCTGACAGAAAAAACAAAAAACATGTTTTTTACGGCCAGTTACGACATTGATCGGTTTAAGCGGTTTGTTTTTGAGAGTTCTTTTTTAACCCTTTATGACATTGATCCCAAAGTCGTTGAGGAAATCAAAAAAGATGAAATCGCACTTCTTCGCTTCTCTTTTAAATGGCTCAAATGGCTGTTGTTCAAGGAAGGTGAATTTAAACTAAACGAAACTGTAGCAAAACAGCGACAGGAAAATTCTGAAGAAAAATAATTTTTATTGAAAATTTTAAAACCCGGAAATCGCTTTACGCGGCTTCCGGGTTTTTTTGTTTATATCAACGGCCTTGGAAGGTCTATTGCTTTTAATGTTTACGATTTTCAAGTTTGCCGTATATACAAGGAAAATGCTGCATCGCTATAGCTTGCTATGCGGGGCCGCATTTGACGCCGTAGATGCGGTGAAATTGGAAATCGTTGTCTTAATATGATTGATATGACAAGCTATCCCAATACTTGGGCGTATTAATCCGTTCGTCAATGTCGACATTAAAAAATGCTGCCGCCGGGGCCAGTATTTCCGGATTAGCCGCCTGAACCTGTCGCACCACGGATAATACCTTTTCAATGCCGTTTCGGGTCATTTTGCCCAAAGGCCGACGGCACGGACCGGAAGGCATACCGAGAATATTCATTAGCGTTTTTACTGCCAGGGGATTTCTGGCCCGGCAGGTGACGTCGCCGAATGTTGTTTTTTCCATGGTTTTCACCGTTACCAGATCAAACAGCGGAGCCAGTGCCGTGAAGATCTCTTTTGCTTCAGCAGCTTTTCCCTGATTTAAAAAATTTATCATTTCGGTTAATGCTTTGGGGGCGATGTTGGATATAACGGATATCGCACCGGTTGCATTGATTCCAGGATCAGTCATCATATCAAAAGTTAATCCGTCGTCACCGGACAGGATCATGTAATCAGTGCCGCAGCATTTTCGGGTCTGTTTCATGTTTTCCAGGTCACCGGTGGCTTCTTTGACGGTCCTGACGTTTTCAAAATCCTGAGCCAGTATGGCCAGGTCTTCAGGCAGCAATTGCGCACCGGTTCTCCCCGGAATAACGTATGGAATAACCTGGATTGACGGAAACTTTCGGGCAACCGGTTCAACATACTCTTTGCGGATTTCCATAGAGCTCGGCCCGTTATAGTATGGGTCCACAAGAAGAACCGCATCCACGCCGGCATCCATAGCATGTTCAGTTGCTAAAAGGGTTTCACTGGTATTATTGCTGCCGGTTCCTGCGATGCAGGCGCATTTGTTTTTTGAATTTTTAGCGATTTCGACAATGACCCGGTTGTGTTCATCCCAGTTCAGTGTTGGGCTTTCACCAGTGGTGCCGACAGCTAAAATTCCGGTGATGTTGTTTTGGATTTGAAATTGGACCAGTTGTTCAAGACCGTCATAATCAACGGAAGTACTTGTAAAGGGTGTAATGATCGCTGTATAACATCCAGCACGCATAAAGCCTCCTAAAAAGAAATATTTGCAGCAATTAAATATTGCCTGAGATTCTGATGTTGTTTGTATTATTTAAAATTAAAAAAACGTACCTTTGCCCTTTTATGAAATAGGTTTTTTGTCGATCTGAACTCTCCTTAATATATGGGATTAGTTGAAAGCAACAAAAACAGGACGGTGTTGTTTGCAAAGATAGCCTTAACCTCCTTATTTTCATAATATTATTTAAAAAATAGAATAAATTGTCAATCAAAAACAACCAGTGCCCGGATTGAACAATAGAAACTTTTTTCAAGCATCAGGCCGAAAGGCGTTTTTGCAGGGTAAAATTGTTCTGACCGCACAGCCCATTAACCATGGGCCTTTTGACGCATTGACGGTCGGCACGGTGGCCGACCCTACGATGCGTGTTGCCGTAGGGCGGGCCACCGTGCCCGCCAGTCAAATTGAATAGAACAAATTTACCGTGGGCGTTTTTGGTTTTTGCTTGACAATCCGGTCTACAACTTTTTATCTATTGATGGTTATCTGACAATTATTAAAAATAAAACTTCTATAAATAATCAAATATTGAAAATTATAAAGGAATATAAAGCATGACAGAGAAAAAAACAGTTGAAGAATTTATTGCCGAACAGCGAGAATCTATACAGGGAAATTCTGAATGCGGTATGTCGCATTACAATCTTGCAACCGGTTTGCTGAACTTAAGACAATTGGATGAAGCGGAGAAAGAGTTTAAGGAAGCCGTTCGGTGCAGCCCGAGTCTGGCAGAAGCCTATGTCCAATTGGGAGGGATCTGTCTTCAGCGGGGAGATCTGGACGGGTGCCTGGAATATAATCTGGCAGGAGTCAATGCGCGGCCAAGGTTTGCCGAAGGGTATGGCAATCTCGGATTCGTTTATTTCCAAAAAGGAGATATTGATAAAGCCATTACTGCGCTGGAAAAGGCAGTGAAGTTTAATGAATTGTTTATTCAGGCCTACGCGACACTGGCCAATGCCTATCTGTTTAAAGGGATGGTGGATAAAAGTATTGAAACAAATTTAAAGGCCCTTAAACTTGACGATAATTTTTCTATTGCCCATAACAACCTGGCTATTTGTTATCTGGAAAAGGAAGAATTTGATCTTGCGGTAAAGCATTGTGATAAGGCCAGGGAACTCGGTTATGATGTGGCACCTGAAATCTTAAAAGAAATTGATCAATATCGAAAATAACATTTTATTTCAGGGGGGATTTTTATTAAGGAAAGCGTATGGATAATTAACATTTTCATTGCCACGTTTTTTATTGACAAACACAGTGTTAAATCTTATAAACTTTTTCTTTAATGCTGAAATTGCTAAAATGAAGAAATTCAGTATAGTTATCATGTAATTTAAGAAGTACAGATAATGCCAGTTTTTTTGTTTTAATTAGAATTGAATATGCCAGAAATAGAATGGTTTAATTAATAATGAAAGGGAGGTAACAATGGCAAAACACGAAACCCCTTTGCTGGATCAGCTGGAAAGCGGTCCGTGGCCGAGCTTTGTTTCAGACATGAAGCAGGAAGCCGCAGTAAGGGCAAAAAATGAAAAAAACATTGAGTATCAGATACCTCAGGATGCAGTCGAAGACTTGTTGGGCGTATTGGAGCTTTCATACACCGATGGAACAACTCATTGGAAACACGGCGGTATTGTCGGTGTTTTTGGTTACGGCGGCGGTGTTATCGGCCGGTATTGTGATCAGCCGGAAAAGTTCCCCGGTGTTGCACATTTTCATACCATGCGTGTGGCCCAACCAGCTGGGAAATTTTACAAAACCGACTTCCTGAAAAAACTCTGTGACCTCTGGGACTTCCGCGGCAGTGGCATTACCAACATGCACGGTTCCACAGGCGATATCATCCTTCTCGGAACAACCACGCCTCAGTTGGAAGAAATTTTTTATGAATTAAGTCATAATTTCAACCAGGACCTTGGCGGGTCAGGTTCTAACCTGAGAACACCGGCTGACTGTATCGGAGAGGCCCGTTGTGAATATGCCTGTTATGATACTCAGGATCTGTGCCATGAACTGACCCAGGAATACCAGGATGAACTGCATCGACCGGCTTTCCCGTACAAGTTTAAATTTAAGTTTGACGGTTGCCCGAACTGCTGTGTTGCATCTATTGCACGTTCTGACATGTCTTTTATTGGAACCTGGAAAGATGATATTCGCATTGATCAGGATGCTGTTGCCGGTTATGTCAACGGAGAATTCCCATCCAACGCCGGCGCACATGCCGGCCGTGACTGGGGTGCTTTTGACATTCAAAAAGAAGTTGTTGATCTTTGCCCCACCGAATGCATGAAATATGAAGACGGCAAACTTCTGATTAACAACAGAGAATGTACCCGCTGCATGCATTGTATCAATGTAATGCCCAGAGCCCTGCGACCGGGTAAAGAAAAAGGTTGTTCAATTCTTTGTGGCGCAAAAGCCCCAATTCTGGACGGTGCTCAGATGGGTTCCCTGCTGGTCCCCTTTATTGAGGTCAACAAAGAAGATGGTTACCAGGCGATTAAAGACGTTATTGAATTGATCTGGGATTACTGGATGGAAGAAGGCAAAAACCGTGAACGACTGGGTGAACTGATGAAACGTCAGGGTTTCCAGAAGCTTCTGGAAGCCACCAACATCAAGCCGGTTCCGCAGCATGTTCAGGAACCGCGGACAAACCCGTACATCTTCTGGAAAGAAGAAGAAGTTGAAGGCGGTTGGACACGTGACGTTAACGAATATAGAAAAAATCATCTTCGATAGGAGGACTGCAAAAAATGGCTTTTATATCCTCTGGTTATAATCCAGACAAGCCCATGGAAGATCGGATCTCCGATCTTGGGCCACAGCATTATGAACAATTTTATCCGGACGTTATTAAAAAGAATAAAGGCAAATGGCTGTATCATGAAATATTAAAACCAGGCGTTCTGGTGCATGTTTCAGAAACCGGTGATGAAGTTTACACAGTCAGGGTCGGTGGTGCTCGTCTCATGAGTTCAACGCTCATTCGTGAAATATGCGAAATCGCTGACAAACATTGTGACAGCTGCCTGCGTTTTACCACTCGTAACAATATTGAATTCATGGTTGACAGCAAAGATAAAGTTGACCCCCTGATTAAAGACCTGGAAAGCCGCAAGTTTGACGGCGGCAGCTTGAAATTCCCGGTTGGCGGTACCGGTGCCGGTATCACTAATATCGTTCATACCCAAGGTTGGATCCATTGCCATACACCGGCAACAGATGCATCCGGTACGGTAAAAGCGACGATGGATGAAGTTTTTTCCGACTTCCAGAATATGCGTTTACCGGCACACCTGCGTATTTCCATGGCCTGCTGCCTGAACATGTGTGGTGCGGTTCATTGCTCTGATATTGCAATCCTCGGGTATCACAGAAAACCGCCACTGGTCGATCATGAGTATCTTGATAAAATGTGTGAAGTGCCTCTGGCCATTGCTGCATGCCCGACCGCAGCACTCAAACCGAAAAAAGTCGAACTGGAAAATGGCACTACGGTTAACAGTATCGCAGTAAACCAAGAGCGCTGCATGTTCTGCGGTAACTGCTATACCATGTGCCCGTCTTTGCCACTTTCTGACAAGGAAGGTGACGGTATCGTTCTGATGGTTGGTGGTAAAGTATCCAACCGGATTTCCGCACCGAAATTTTCCAAGGTTGTCGTCTCATTTATCCCGAATGAAATGCCGAGATGGCCGACCATGACCGATCAAATCAAAAACATTATCGAAGCCTATGCTGCTGATGCCAGAAAATATGAAAGACTCGGTGAATGGGCAGAAAGAATCGGATGGGAAAGATTTTTTGACAAAACCGGTCTTGAATTTACACATCACCTGATTGATGATTTCCGTGATCCGGCATATTATACATGGCGCCAGACCTCGAACTTTAAGTTCTAAGTCCATTCGTCAAATATTGTAATATTGCAGGGGCATTAATATACTATTAATGCCCCTGCATTGACGTTTTTACATAAGGATAATTCTATGGAATTAGCAGAAGCAAAAGAGAAAATTGTTGAAGCGCTGACGAAAAAAGCAAAATCCAAGTCAAAATTCTATTTCAATGATTTAAGCAAAATTCTTGAACTGAAACCCAGAGAAGCTAAAAAGCTGGTGACTAAATTGATAGAAACAGAAGTTCTGGAATACTGGTCAAGCGGCAGCACCACCATGTATGGTCTTTCAGGTAAAGGAAAACAGGCTGGGGCAGAGCACGAAGATTAATTTCTTCTCAGCTTTTATGCACCTTCTTTCATACGTAATTTACTGCAATGCATGATGATTTACCGATCGAAATTTCCCGGGTTCTAATAGCCGCGCTGCGGGGGGGATCCGGAAAAACTGTTTTATCCATCGGGATCATTGCTGCATTATGCAATACAGGAAAAAGAATTGTTCCTTTCAAGAAAGGTCCTGATTATATAGATGCAGGCTGGCTGGCCATGGCGGCCGGCCGGTCCTGTTATAATCTGGATACCTTTATGGCAGATGACACACTGGTCTGCCAGTCTTTTCTATCCCACACGGCTCATACTTCTGATACCAGTAATGATATAGCTGTAATTGAAGGCAACCGCGGCCTCTATGATGGACTCGATGTGGATGGCTCTACCAGTACTGCTTCTCTTTCCCGTCTGTTAAATACCCCGGTGATTCTGTGTCTGGATTGTACGAAAAGCACCCGAACGATGGCAGCTGTTGTCCTGGGATGTCTTCATTTTGAGCCGGATGTGCAGATAAAGGGCGTTATCCTCAACCGGATTGCCGGGCCGCGTCATGAAAATATCCTGCGGTCCAGTATTGAAAAGCATTGCGGGATTCCGGTAATCGGAGCCATACCAAAGCTTAAAAGTCAGGATTTTCCGGAACGGCATATGGGTCTGATTCCCACCCCGGAACATTCCTGGGCCAAAAAATCAATCAATGCGGCAGCTGATGTTGTGGCTAAGCATGTTGATCTGAGCGAAGTCCTGCGCATTGCAAAATCAGCTGAAGATAAACCGTTTTCATGCAGCGCTGATTTCTCATGCACCGATGACGGCAATTTGTCGATAGAAATTGCCGGTTCCCGCCAAAAGCCGCAAAATGCATCACACAATCATTCTCAAACACCTAAAATCGGTATTGTAAAAGACTCTGCATTTCAATTTTATTACCCGGATAATTTAGAAGCATTGACTGCTGCCGGTGCGGAATTGGTTTATATAAGCCCGTTGAGTGATACGGAACTTCCCGAGATTGACGGGTTATATATAGGCGGTGGATTTCCGGAAACCCATGCAAAGGAACTGGCTCAAAATATAAAATTTCGCAATGAAATCAAAGTTTCTGCTGACAGCGGCCTTCCCATATATGCCGAGTGCGGCGGGCTTATGTATCTAGGAAAATCACTGGTTCTGGATCAACCGTATCCGATGACAGGCGTTTTGCCGCTTGAATTCGGATTTTCCAAAAAACCACAGGGCCATGGTTACACCATTGCCGTGGTAGACAGGGAGAACCCGTTTTATGAAATCGGAACTGTTGTAAAAGGTCATGAATTCCATTATTCGAAAGTGCTGGAATGCCGCGGCAGTGATCAGGACATGGTGTTTGGAATGGAAAAAGGTCACGGGATTATTAATAACCGGGATGGGTTTTGTTATAAAAATGTATTTGCTACATACACGCATATTCATGCGATGGGAATGCCTCAATGGGCAGAGACCCTGGTACGGTTGTCGAAGGCTTTTAGGATGAAGGATGAAGGCGTTTAGGCTGAAGAAAAAGCCAGTACCTTTCGAAAAGATTGCTGCTGGATTTTAAATACACAAAAAAGCCGGGTATATGATTTCTCATATACCCGGCTTTGATTTTTTAAAGTCTTTTAAAAATTAAAGACAATTATTTTTCCGGTTTTGGATGGCATTCTGAACATCTTGTCGGTCCGGCACCGCCAGTTTTATGGCAGTCTTTGCAGTTGGCGTGAAGCGCGCCATAGTAATATTCAAGCTGCATTGTTTCCCATTCTTCTTTGCTCATGCCTCTGGTTTTTTTAGGTTTTTCCGTTTTGTCATGACATTCCATACAGCCCTGAACCGCATCGCCTTCTTTAAGTTCCAAGGCTTTGCCGTCTTTATCATGGTGACATTCGCCGCATGTGACGCCGTATCCATCCGGTGCTGCAGTGGAATGCTTTTTATGGGTAAACACACAAATCCCTTTTTTGTGCTTGGCAAAAGCTTCTGTATTATTCATTTCAATAACGTCAATAACGGCACATGCTTCTTTTGCATTGATAGATGCGCCGAAAAGAAACATTGCAACACCGACAATCGCCAATAATAAAAAAATTCGTTTGCCTTTCATTTTCTCTCCTCCCTTATCATCGTAAAAAATCTGTAAAAATAACGAAATACTTTATATTTATATCATATGTAAATTTAAATGGGATTCGAAAAAAAATTATCAACTATTGCCTGCGATGTCAATAAAAACAAGATAGGGGAGTATAAATTGATAGATGAGAGATTGTTTTTTGATAATTGAGGGGCGGGAGTTTTTCAGTTGCTCCTTGATATCATAATTTAGGTTATTAAAATACACATTGAAGGCGCAATGACACGGCGCCTCCTGTGGATTCAGTCTCTGTCTCTTCATCAGTTAACCATAAATGCATGTAATCGGTCATCAGGCGAACATTGGAGTTGATATGCCAGTTGACTCCGAGTGTATAGGCGTCTGCAGTGGTCCCATAATGATTATCAGCCGC
>JAQIBZ010000548.1 GCA_027858815.1 Desulfobacteraceae bacterium | reverse complement strand
AATCATACGTTTATGGAATCATTAATATTCGGATTCGGGTCCGGTGTGGGGTGGATGATGGCGATTATCTCCATGGCAGCCATTCGTATCAAACTCAGATACGCCAATCCCCCGTATGGGATGGAAGGGTATCCTCTGACAATGATTGTTACCGGATTAATGGCCATGGCTTTTATGCTGTTTTCAGGGATTTCATTTTGATTTTCAATCTACTTTGTTTGTTGAAAATATAATAAAAGATATCAACCACAGAGAGCACTGAGGTCACAGAGAGTTTGGCCTTGATCATCGTTTCGGCCACCTTTTCCGTAGGGTGCGGGGTTTATCCCCGCCCGTTTTTCGTAGACCGGTATCCAGAGATGAGAATGACTCACACCTTCGTCATACTCGTTTTTCGGGAGGGCATAAAGCCCTCCCCTACATATGGCCGAAACGATGATCAAGGCCGAGAGTTTATAAATTGTTTTTCCACCTTTTTCTCTGCGCCCTCTGTGTTCTCGGTGGTTGAAATGTAGTTAAAAAGTTGGTCTTATATGAATAAATTAACCTGCATATCCACTTTGGTTAAGTTGATTTTAAAATCCAAAATTTATACAATCTTCGGCAGGCACGGTGGCCTTGCCCTACGAAGTTTTGCGATAATCTTCGTAGGGTCGGCCACCGTGCCGACCGGTCGAATGACGACTTAACTTAACCAAAGCAGATAACCAGTTAAATTAATTTCTAATTTTACGGTAAAAAGATATTGATTTTTATTATCAGCATAACGGTTTTTACTTCTGTCATCGGTTTT
Organism: Desulfobacteraceae bacterium; assembly: GCA_027858815.1. Classification (GTDB taxonomy): domain Bacteria; phylum Desulfobacterota; class Desulfobacteria; order Desulfobacterales; family Desulfosalsimonadaceae; genus SURF-3. Next base: position 4,174 of record JAQIBZ010000548.1, on the reverse strand, counting down.
CTGGTGGGGATACTGCTGTTTTTAGAAGCCCGGGTGGTTAAAAAGGGCGACCGGAGTATTGTGATTAATGCAGATGATAGCAAACGCATTAAAGCGCCTACCGGTTCGACGCTGCTGGCATCTTTGTCGAACAGTGACATTTTTTTACCGTCCGCCTGCGGTGGCGGTGGCTCCTGCGGCCAATGCCGATGTGAAATTACAGAAGGCGGTGGCGACATCCTTCCCACAGAATTGCCGCATCTTTCCCGCACAGAGAAAAAAAATAATATCCGGCTTGCATGCCAGGTTAAAGTGCGTGAGGATATGCAAATTCAGATTCCGGCAGAAATCTTCAGCATACGAAAATTTAATGCAACCGTTAAATCCAATCAGAATGTGTCTACTTTTATCAAGGAACTGGTAATTGAACTCGCTCCGGGAGAATCCCTTGAATTTAAAGCCGGGGCATACATCCAGATTGATATTCCGGAATATGAACTTGCATTTACAACATTTGATGTGGCTGACCGCTTTCAGGCGTCCTGGAAAAATTTTAATTTATGGGATCTAAAAGCACAATCGAATGAACCGGTGTTCCGTGCGTATTCACTGGCAAGCCCGCCCTATGAAAACACCTGCCTTCGATTTACCATCCGGATTGCCACACCGCCGCCGGGAATGCCGGATATTCCGCCGGGTGTGGGATCTTCCTATGTTTTTGGTTTAAAGCCCGGTGATCCCGTGGTCATCAGCGGTCCGTACGGCGATTTTTTAGCCAAAGAAACAGACAGGGAAATGTGTTTTGTCGGCGGCGGTGCCGGTATGGCACCTATGAGAAGTCATATCTTTCACCAGTTAAACACGCTTAAGACCAGCCGAAAAATAACTTTCTGGTATGGTGCGCGCTCCAGGCAGGAAATTTTTTATGAAAAAGAATTCCTTGAACTTGAAAAAAAGAACGAGAACTTTGCCTTTCACATTGCCTTGTCAGATCCGCAGCCTGAGGATGAATGGAAGGGCATGACCGGATTTATTCATCAATGCCTGATCGATGATTATTTAATTTCCCATCCGGATCCGGCAGAAATCGAATATTATCTTTGCGGCCCGCCAATGATGCTCTCTGCTGTTCAGGAAATGCTCGACAGTCTTGGGGTTGAGCCGGAGATGATAGCATTTGATGACTTTGGATAATCAATGGCTGCGTAAAAAGTCCAACTGCTGTGTTCCACTTCATTCTTCGTCACTGCGGAGTAGCAAGCTACACCTCATTCCTCAGAATTTGTGCGCCTTGCATTTGGGACTTTTTTCTTTGCCATTGAGACTTGATGTTTCCTAAATCATCAAAAAAAATTATTTGGCTTTGATTGACTTTTGAAGCATCTGTTTCAAACCCTTTAATGTTCCTTTCCAAACCGCGTCTTCACCGGCCATAATGGCAACGATTACTTCTTTTTCAACACTGACTTCCATAACAAGTTCTTCATCACCAATTTTAAATACCGCTTCTCCCCATCGTTCAGCCGGCATTCCGGTTGTTTCACAATCATAATCTGTCCTGATCTCGCCGGTCATTCGAATTTCGCTCATCAGATTTTCTCCTGATTTTATCGTTTGAAGTTATTAATACGAGTCTGATAAGATATAAAAATTACGATACAGTTTCAATAAAATGATTAAATTTTTCTGCCTGCTATCAGCAGACGGGTACTTATACTGATCATTTCCGGGGTCTCGGCAAAACGGTGGAAGATATCTGCGGCAGCGGCTGCCCATTTATTTTCTTTTGCAAGATCCAGGGCACTGCGATATTGGTTTGCCATATCACAAAATACAAATCCGCCTTGCTTAACGATCCGGTGCAGCTCTGCCACGGCCTTGTGTGGATTGTCGCTTAACCCTACAGGCGTTCCCAAAGCCAGTGCCACGTCACCATGCACCATCTCAGAGCCGGTCAAATTTTAAGCGGTGCGTAAAACGCACCCTACTTGAGCGGAATGGATAACCAGAAAAATATTTTACCACTGAGAGCACAGGGGACACAGAGAAAAGATTGTATTCTCAAATTCTCCCTCTGTGATCTCAGTGGCCTCTGTGGTAAATCTTTGTTTAAATAAAACTATCTGGGACCCTGGCTGTCTCCTTTTCCGTAAAGGGTGCATTGGGTAAAATCAATTTTTTTGCCGCACTTGGAACAGACATGTTTTTTATCAAATTCATATTATTTTACTCTCAACCCTGGGTAGATAGATTGTAAACGTTGTGCCTCGCCCGGGTTCGCTGGCAACCCAGATATATCCGTTATTCTGTTTGATAATGCCATACACTGTCGATAAGCCCAGCCCGGTCCCTTTATGTATCCCTTTGGTGGTGAAAAACGGTTCAAAGATTCGTGATTGAATTGTTTTGTCCATACCTTTGCCGGTATCCCTCACGACAATCATCACATAGGGTCCGGGCGCGCTTTTTAACCCGTGAGATTGAAAATAATGCATGTCAAGTTCAACCTTCATTGTCTCAAATGACAGCTTCCCGCCATCAGGCATTGCATCTTTAGCATTAACCGCCAGGTTCATGAAAACCTGCTCAATTTGTCCCGGGTCCATTTTCACTTTGCATGATTCATTTTTAGAAATTATCTTAATTTCAATGTGTTTTCCAATGAGACAGCAAATCATTTTTTCAAATTTTTTTATGAAGCTGTTAATGTTGAGAATTTCAGGCTGGGTGATTTGTTTGCGGCTGAAGGTCAGAAGCTGACGGATCAGGGAGGAGGCGCAGTTTCCGGCTTTCATGATTTCTTTTATGTTTTCGTGCAACAGATTGTTGTCCTCTGGTTTCAATAAAGCCAGCTCTGCATTTCCGATTATAACCGTTAGTAAATTATTAAAATCATGGGCAATGCCTCCAGTCAGAGTGCCGATGGCCTCCATTTTCTGGGACTGGAGAAACTGTGCTTTCAATTGTTTTTGTTCCGTTATGTCATTCAGTATTGAAAAAACAAAATTATGCCCGCCGAGCTGGATGAATTTGGAGAACATACTTGTGTTGATAATTGAACCGGCTTTGTTCCTGTAATCCATTTCATATCCTAAAATTTCCCATGACCGCTTTAATTTTTTGATAAAACACTTCATCTCCGTATAAGCACAAAATCCCAATTCAATCGGGGTTCGCCCGAGGATTTCATTTTTGGTATATCCCGATTGGTTACAAAGTTTTTGATTAACATCGGTGAATCTGCCAGTCTTTATATCGGTTAAGGCGATCGGCTGAGGCGACAGATTAAAGATATTGCGGAATTTTGACTCGCTTTGGCGCAAAGCCTGCTCGGTTTGTTTTTGTTCCGTCATGTCCCGAATAGTGAATAAAAATAGCTCCTGGCCTGCCAGATGTATCAGATCCACGTTCATCAATGCGTCAAATTTGCTGCCATCCTTTCGCTTGAGTCGAACTTCCCGGTTACAGATATTGCCGGATCTCCGCAACTCCACGATAAACTGCTCACGCCTGGAAGGATCAACATACAAAATGGAGAAGTTGATGGTTTTTATTTCCTGTGCAGTATATCCCGTCCTTTTCAGTAAATACCGGTTAGCTTCAACTATGTTGCCCTCTCTATCGGAAACACCAATTCCAATAGAGGCATTTTCAAACAGGGTCTGATACCGATTTTCCGCATCTTTCAGTGATGTCTCGGCCTGTTTACGCTTTGCCTCCTGTCTGTCCCTTTGCAAACGTGCGTATAGAATCGGCCCGACATATCCGGCAATACTGTTTAACAGCTGCTTGTCTTTTTCGGTATAATCCGTTTCTTTATTGGCAACCGCCAATAACCCGATACTCTTGCTTTTATCATGGATCGGAACAAGCAGGGACCTGTTGATGGGCAGGTGCCCTTTTGGTACATGGTGCTCAGTATTTGAATAAATGGATTTACCTTCAACAAGCACCTTTTTCCAGATATTACCCCATTGTTTTTGAGGGATAACGATATTCTTTTTTAAAATTTGGCATTTTTCCCAGACGCCACTGGTAAGGGAAGGACAGACAAGATCATTATTCTCATCAATGTATCCGAATAGTCCGTATTCGCTTTTTAAAACTTCAAGAAGAACCTGCAACACTTCTTCATACATTTTTTCGTCGGAAACAGTCAGGAAAACATCGGCAATCCGGTTCCTGATTCTCATAT
>JAQIBZ010000469.1 GCA_027858815.1 Desulfobacteraceae bacterium | reverse complement strand
GCTTTGGTCAAAATGCTGACTGAAGAAATTCAGAATCAATATAACGAAGCCATTCAGCATTGTAAAAATGTCATCCGCAAACAAGAATTTTCCCATCATATGGAAGTGACGTTACAGCTCAGAGAAGAAGTCGCATCCATTATCCAGAGAAAAAACCAAATTGTCAGCAATGTCGGTGCGGAACTATTTGAGTACTTCATTGAAGTTCAAAATGACGTTAACAATCTCCGGACAGCCAATTTCGGCGAAAAAGCAAAGCTTCCGGAAGAGCTGTTTTCCAACCCGATTCTGCAGATGGCAACCCATTCAGACAGCTTTTTTATGATTGAAAATTATGTATTAATGGGGCATCGGCTTGAAGATCCGGTCAATTATAATACATTGATCAATCTGATCACGGCTTTTTTAAACAGCATGGACACGCAATCTGAAACCCGCAAGAAACCGGCTCTCGACAGCCATAAGGACCCGTTAAAAAATTACATCACATCATATGACACAAGAGCTGACGGTTGGATTAAACATACTGACAATATCGACAAATTGTTTAATTATTTTCATTCACAAAAGGAATTAAAAAAGCTCAAACAGCGCAATGCAGCACCCCAAAAAATCCAACACCTCAAAACCACTCTAAAAAGCCAAAAAAAATTATTAAATCAAATATATAAACTTATTTCAAAAGAAAAAATGATCACCGGAATTGTCGCAGCCTATCAGATGCGCCCGATGTATGAACGATACTGCCCCCCCTTGTCTCCCCAGGAATGCCTGCAGTATCTGGTGGTGCCGAAAGCCAGAAAAAATACCCTTAGAAAATTGAAACGGTTTAAAAAATATTTTGGCAAACCTTTTCCATTATCCCCTTTAAGGAGGACCATACGCAGTGTCCAGACAACATCCCGGTCAGCTCAAAAAAAATATCTGCTCAGATTTTTGAAAGATTTTTCTTATTACCACAGAGACTTGAGAAACAACCTGCTGATCAAAGAAACCTCCGACAGCATCAACATTACCACCGATGAAAAAATCATCAATCTGTCCCGGAGCAATCATTGCCTTTATGAGTTTAAATTATCCTTTGAAGATGTTTTTGATAAAAAACCAATTATCCATCATGCGGTTCTCAAAGCGGACGTCAGAGGCTCAACCGCAATCATTGAACAGATGAAAGCCAAAAAGCTGAACCCTGCATCAAATTTCAGCCTCAATTATTTTGAACCGATCAGCAAAATTTTGTCCCTGTATGGGGCGGTCAAAATATTTATCGAAGGGGACGCCATTATCCTGGCCATATTTGAGCATCAGGATACGCCGGGCCGGTGGTACAGTGTTTCACGGGCCTGCGGCCTGGCGATCAACATGCTGATGATTGTTAGAAAATACAACAAAATAAACAGAAAAAAAGGGCTGCCCAGATTAGAACTTGGGGTGGGAATTGGGTTTTCCAAAGGTGCGCCGACATTTTTTTACGATGATGAAAATCAGATTATGATTTCTCCGGCCATCAATGAAGCGGATCGTCTGTCCCGCTGCGACAAAACCCTGCGCCAGTATATGTCTAAAGAAAAGTTGCCGTTTAATGTCTATGAACTGCAGCCGGACCTGAACCCGGAGACATCACTATTGTTTAATAGTAAAACACTGCGATACAATGTAAAAGGCGTCCAGCTGACACTCAAAGGGTTTAGAAAGCTGTCAAAAGAGATCCACTTAAAACGCATCGAATGTCAAATGCCGGAAGTCGGAAACGAAATGCTGACTTTTTACACCGGCAAATTCCCGACAACTGCCGGAAACTTTCAGCGCCTGATCATCAGAGAAGCATTTATTCCTGAAATATCCTTAAAAGACCTGGGCATTATCGGGCAAACTGAAAATAAATATTATGAAGTCTGTACCAACCAGAAGATTTATGAGCTTATTAAAAAAGCCATCAAGTAATCTTGAGCCCACCGTTCTCACCATTGCCGGGTCTGATCCGTCCGGTGGTGCCGGTATCCAGGCAGACCTTAAAACATTTACCGCAGCCGGGGTTTACGGCGCTTCTGTCATCACCGCGCTAACCGCACAAAATACACAGACGGTCACTGGGGCCATGGCAATTTCCGCTGACTTTGTAAAACAGCAGCTGGATGC
>JAQIBZ010000464.1 GCA_027858815.1 Desulfobacteraceae bacterium | reverse complement strand
GGTAAGCGTTCACAGGGCACCGCATCTGCTTTGTTCCCGGGCACTTGAAGTACGACGAGTACGTCTTCGTGCCCGGCGCCTCGCATCTGCGGCACCCTGTAAACGCTTACAGAACAACAATTTACGAAAATTTGATAATTTCGACCCCGTGAACGGGTACTAATTTCGTATGAAATTACAAAATTGTTTATTCTTAATTTAATGAGGGTCTTAGTAAATGAAGACAACCCATCGGAGCCTTTTTCAAAATGCAAAAAAAATGAAAACGCTCAAATCCGGGAGCATTGATCTGGTGGTCACTTCTCCGCCGTATCCCATGATCGAAATGTGGGATGAAGTATTTAAGAACTGGAATCCCAAGGTCAAGACAGCGTTTAAAGATAATGATGGTGGCGCAGCGTTTGAATTGATGCACCAGGCGCTTGATGACGTCTGGAAAGAGGTGGCCCGTGTTTTGAGAAATGGCGGGTTTGCGTGTATTAATATCGGTGATGCGGTCCGGACTATTCATGATAATTTTATGCTTTACCCCAATCATTCCAGAATATTAACATCGCTTTATCAAAAGGGTTTGTCCCCGCTGCCGGCAATTATCTGGCGAAAGCAGACCAATGCGCCGAATAAATTTATGGGGTCCGGTGTCTTGCCGGCGGGTGCGTATGTAACGCTGGAGCATGAGTATGTGCTGGTATTTCGAAAAGGCGGAAAACGGGAATTCGGAACTGAAAAATACCGGGCTGGTCGTCAGAACAGTGCGTTGTTCTGGGAAGAACGGAACCAGTGGTTTTCAGATGTCTGGATGGATTTAAAGGGTGCCCGACAGGATCAGGTTGACAAGAATGTCCGAAAAAGAAGCGGTGCATTTCCGTTTGAACTGCCGTATCGGCTGATTAACATGTATTCTGTTAAAGGAGACACGGTTCTGGATCCGTTTCTGGGAACCGGAACCACCATGCTGGCGGCCATGGCCGCTTGCAGAAACAGCGTCGGCGTCGAAATTGATCAGAATTTTTCAGAAATTATTGATGCCCAGTTTGGTTCAATTGTTAATTTTTCCAATGATCATATCAGTGAACGGCTGCGCCGGCATGAGGCATTTGTCAAGGAACGGATACAGACAAAAGGTCCGTTAAAGCATACCAACTGTCATTACGGATTCCCGGTGATTATGAATCAGGAAAAAAATCTGATGTTTAATCCGCTTCAATCCGCTAAAAAAACAGAAGCGGGTTGTTTTGAGATTGAGTACTCCGAAGACCCGGAGGTCAAAAATATCCATCCGCAGGAATTTCCCGTTGAATCGGGGAAGAAGAATTATCAGCAGCTGGAACTGAAGATGTAATTCTATCATGAAATTCGAACTGGCGGAATCTCTATGAATATTGTTTTCTTTTTAATTGTTGCAATTGCGTTTGTTTTTGCCGGCTGGCGGCAGATCCTCTGGGTGCCGGTGGAAGGGATGACCTCACCCATTGAAGCATTGTCCGTTGCCATGGTGGAATCTGCCACCGGCGCGGTTGATCTGGCGATCGGCCTGGTCGGCGTGATGACTCTGTTTTTAGGGCTGATGAAAATTGCAGAAGAGGGCGGACTGCTTAAAGTGATTTCCCGGCTGATTCGTCCGTTGATGGTGAGGCTGTTTCCGGATGTGCCGCCGGATCACCCGGCCATGGGCGCTATGATATTAAACATGTCTGCTAACGCTCTGGGGCTGGGAAATGCGGCCACGCCGTTTGGTATCCGTGCTATGCAGGAACTGGATAAGCTCAATACAGATAAAGGTACTGCCACGGATGCCATGGCCTTGTTTCTGGCGATCAATACATCCAGTATTACGCTTTTGCCCACCGGGGTCATTGCCCTTCGTGCGGCAGCCGGGTCTGCAGATCCCGCCGGGATATTGCCCACCACACTGTTTGCCACCATGGGATCAACAATGGTCGCCATTATTGCCGCCAAGATGTATTCACGGTTTTCAAAAGTCAAAAAACAAGCAGATTTGGGACAAGCTGCCAATATCCAGGAAGCAACCAGTGAGTCCGACAGTCTGTTGACAGAAGATTCCGCGTTATCCGGATACCCGCTGTGGGTCAGTTTTTTAGCGTTGGGTGTGTTGGCGTCTTTTATTCCGTTAACCGTCGTTTATGGAAAGGTGATATCCCCCTGGATTATCCCTTCTTTAATGATCGGTTTTCTGACATTCGGGTTTATACGGCGGGTTCGGATTTATGAAGTTTTTGTGGAAGGCGCCAAAGAAGGCTTTCAGGTGGCCATTAAAATCATTCCCTATCTGGTGGCGATTTTGGTGGCGGTTGGGATGTTTCGGGCCAGCGGTGCCATGGATACCATGGTGTCGTTTTTAGGCGCATGGACCGGAAAAGTCGGTCTTCCGGCAGAAGCATTGCCCATGGCGTTGTTGCGGCCCTTATCCGGTTCCGGTGCATACGGAATCCTGGCTTCGGTGATTAATGATCCGGCCGTCGGTCCGGACAGCTATGCCGGGTATCTGGTGAGTACGTTGCAGGGGTCTACGGAAACAACCTTTTATGTTCTGGCGGTTTACTATGGTGCTGTTCAGGTGAAAAGACTGCGGCATACCCTGGCAGCCGCTCTGACTGCAGATATTGCCGGGGTGATTTTTGCGGTGATCGGTTGTTATTATTTGTTTGGGTAAATTTGTATGGGACTTTGGTTAAATTTTTGTAAGCGTTCACAGGGCACCGCACCTGCTTTGTTCCCGGGCACTTGAAGTACGACGAGTACGTCATCGTGCCCGGCGCCTCGCATCTGCGGAACCCTGTAAACGGTTACAGATCAGTGATTTACGAAAAACTGATAATTACGACCCCATGAACGGGTACAACTATTTTATAAATACATTAATTTATCAGATTGAAGGTTTGTTTTTTTAGGCCCCCAAAAAAAATTATTCCCACTTGTTGCCTTTTTGATTCAGATCAATGGTATCGTCATCTTGCTCAGGTGGCTGAGGGCGGGTGTGAGATGAGGTCTGTTCATACATCCGGTTTTCCTGAATCAAAGCGGTGAGTATCCAGTTGGCAATACTGATGAGCAGGGAGCCGAAGATGGCTGTCCAGAATCCGGTTACCGTAAAGCCGGAAATAACCCCGGAAGCCATTTTCAGCATGAATGCGTTGATGATAAATGTAAAAAATCCTAAACTCATGACGTTGATGGGAAGGGTTAAGATAAGCAGCAACGGCCGGAAAGACATGTTTAAAATGCCCAGAACCGCAGCTGCAAAAATTGCGGAAAAAAAATCCTTTACATAAATGCCGTCAAGAACATAAGCGGCAAATAAAACAGCGCCGGTCAGGCACAGCCATTTGATCAGCAGTCGGCCCATCATCTCTTTCCCAAAAGGGTTGCCCTGCGGTGATTGCTTATAAAAGTTTGTGATCCTTATGTGTCGCATGAATTGTCCTGCCGTTAATTGAAATAGTTATGTTTTTTTCCGGGCTGCCGGTAAGTTGAATTTTATCTGCACCGCCACCCTGCAACTCCGGATAAGTAGTTCTCAGCCAGCTGAAATCAAAATTTTCCAGAGCTTCTTTTAAGAGAGAAATTTCTGATTCAATTATTTCTGTATTTTCAGTTGGGTTTAATTTAAAATAATTTGAAATCAGTTGGTTATATTTTCTTTTAATCGCCGTTTGAATGCAATGTTTTTTCAGGTTCAGTATGATTCTCATAAATTATTCTTTCCAGATTGTTTAATGAAATGGTAACAGCTTTCAGGCTGGCGGTGCAAGCGGGAATTTGATAAAATAATAGGTCTTGATCATCGTTTCGGCCAGTACAATGTCATTCCGGCATGCTTTTCCGATAGAAACATTCGAGGACAAGCTTAGCCGGAATCTATGTTCGGAATAGCACATAACTGGATTCCCGATAGAAACATTCGGGAATGACAAACCTGCTTTGGGCGAAACGATGATTGATCAAGGCCAAAAATCGTATGTCATTTGCATTCAATTGATATCTTTGAAATTGAGTGAGCCGATGATGGATGTTTATAGATCGTGAACCTGTTAAAATCCACACATAGTTTCTCTCTCAAGCAAAAAAAATAGCAATCTCTTTAAAAAAAATTCCCGAAATAAAAAAAAACAATCCTCTTTTTAATTTTTCACATCAATTCAATAGGGTTGCCACGTCTTAAAAAGTCTTTGAACGCATCCGAAATTCGTTCATCTCGGGCAACTCTTTCCCAGAAATCGTGTGCCATCATTTTTATGACCTCAACAGTATCATCAGTCATAATATTTAGTCTTTTAGGGTCAAGAGGAACAAAGTCATAAGGGGGAACCTCACCACCGATCTTCGGAGCAAATCCCATGGAACACATGTCATATAAAGGTAATAGCCTAAAAACATTTCCATCTATTGCCAAACTCATATTACCTAAATGCATATCCGTATTATTGATCAAACGACCAAAACACCACAAGGTTTCTGCATCAAAAACATGCTGCCAACTAACTAATTCTTTTTTAAGCAGCGCGTCCATGACTTGTGGCCAACCACTCCCTAACCCTGTAAACTCAGCATCAATAAATTGAAGAGAGATCATTGACATTCGTCCATATTCTCCGGATCTGTCAAATCTCTCAGACTCCAAAAAAAGCCTGCCATCAATATCCAAAAGTCTAGTTTCTGCAGCAGGACAACCCTGAGCATGGATAGCTTTTGTAGCGTGAAATTCTGTGATTAGAATATCACGCCATCGTCTAGCAATGTCGTTATTCCCTTTGGGAGAGAATTTAACAATTACATGTGCCGAATGATTGCCACTAAAAGCTGTAAATTTAGGCTGTTCTCCACCAGCAGAAGACCCCGGAAGGACACCGTTCATAACACTGTCAGCAAGTGCTGGATAGTCGCTATCCGAGATAATAACTGGTTTACGTCTAACGCGTAATAATGCTTGTTCGCCAAATTTAAAGTTGCCAGGAAGATCGTCGCCATTAGATACCAAATAACGTCCAATATGATTTGTGTTCCAATGCCTCGGATCACTTGGAAAATCGTCAGATTGGGAAGCCATCTCTTCTGCTATTTGCCGACCAAGAAATCCCTGCGGTTTCAAATCATAAAGAAAATATGGCAAATCATCCTAAAAACCATCCTCGTTTGCGCCTAATAGCAACTGCGGCATACCAGTTGCCGCCTCTACAAAAAAACCGCCATGTACCAACGGACGTATATATGCCGCTAAAACAGTATTCCCATGCGCATCAACTATACTTAAGGGTAATTTATCATTACCGCCAAAGGCATTTCTTGTTAATGAATATCTTGGAGGTCGCACTTTCTGCAACTTGATAATATGGTCGCCTATTTCTCTTAGTTGTCGTGCCACAGAACTCTGACTCAACCCTGTTCCAGCCTGAATTTCTTTTGATGTTGAGGGACCTCTCGCTAAATATTCCCTAATAGACATTGGCATATTATAACCTCCCGACAAACTCAATAGCTAAATAATGACTAAAATTATTTGATTATATATCATAATTATAATTTTTAAATCAAGTAACTTATACATAATTTAAAATAAAATATGAATAGATAAATGCATAGATAAATGAATAACGATTTTTAAGCATAATGTCAACCTGCCAAGTAATTTTTGTTTTATTTATTTGCTTATTGAAAACTGGAGACAACAACATTATGCCATATTAGAATTTAATTTCTTTTGTTTGTTTACTTGAATTTAATATTTCAATTTGCCGATCCAGCCAATCAGTATATTTTCCCATAGCCCTCTTTAAAGCATTTTCATCTGCAACCAAATAATAAGCATCCATTCCTTGCAAACTGTGGCCAAGGATCATATCTCTGTGGGCTTTATCAATCCCGGCATTTGATATCAGAACGTTTAAAAGAATTGATTCGATGGAATGGTTATGAAACAAAAAAAGGGATCATGTAAAATACATGATCCCTTTTTTAAATGGTACGCCCGGCAGGATTCGAACCTGCGGCCTACGGATTCGAAGACAAGAATTTCTGAGTTTCCTAACCTTCTCAAATTGTAATATTATTTTGTTATTATTGACAATTCAAGACAACAACGTTTTTCAAATTTTTTGTGTTTTTAGCATATTTTGGATATTTTTCACACACCAATTCACACACTAAAGTCAAAAGAAAACGACCAACCCCTAAAACAAAGTTTGATTAATCCAGAATCTTTCGCCCAGGCACTATGAAGTCAATTACTTTTACTTGTATTCTCTTCGATTTGCTTGATTTGAGATACGATTGATCCTAATTTTTTAAAATTTGGAAAAACATTTTGGACTTCTTCAGGTGCGTTTAGAGCTGGATGAACTTCAGATCCTTTTTGAATTAATTCTGCAAACGTTTTAGTCGTTAATCTAAGTCGTTCAAAATTTTCATTATCTTCATTACTTCCAAAATGTTTAACTTGAATATTCTTAACTTCGTTCTGGATCAATAGACTATTAACTTCTTTCTGTTTTTCTAATAAATCTTGAAGGCTTTCATTTTTTATCTCAAGTGATCTAACATGTTGTTCTATCAATTGACTTTCTTTATATTTCTTACTGATCACAGTTGCAGACCATGCAATAGCTGCAATTAATGAAACTGCTGCTTGACTCCCAAGCATGAGTTCAACCCAAAATGATCCAGACTCCCAACGTTTTATTCGTAGCTGCCCTTTAATAGTATCATTAGAAATAACTTGGTTAATCGATTTCTCAAAAGCAGTAAGATTATTGACTAAAGCTTTAAAATCATTTGTACATGGCAACAAAATAAATATTGAATTTTCCTCGATATTTGGGTTCATAACTTCTAAAACTTTGCTTAGAGCTTCAGAGGCATTATTGAGATATTCTGCTGTTTTATAAATTGAATAGCCTATATCATTTCTGATTGTAAAGGTACTCTGCGAAGTGGAGTAGAGTTTTGAATTAGTAATAAATTTTATTTCGTTTTCAAAAAAAGGTAAGACACTAATGTCATTAATGAAACTTTTAAAAGCCAGAATGTTCCCAATTATAATATTTTCAGAATTAGCTTTTTCAATTTTCAAATGATTTGAACTTTCAATAACGCCATACAGTATAGCTTGAACCTCGCTTAATCTCATAA
>JAQIBZ010000333.1 GCA_027858815.1 Desulfobacteraceae bacterium | reverse complement strand
AATCCGGTGCCCTGTAACCATGCGAAAAAATTTGGTGCAGATATTGTCATTGCGGTTGATTTACATCCGAATCTAAGTCCCATGCCAAATATTAACAATAGTTATGAAATTGCGATGAGAGCGGCAGATATATCACGATTGCATTTAAAAGACCTTATATTAAAAAATGCAGATATTGTTATCCCTGTTGAGGTGACAGATATTTTTTGGGCGGATTTTTCAAAATTCGACGATTGCGTAGAAAAATGAAAAGCAGCTGCGACAAAGGCATTGCCTCAAATTATCAGTCTTATAAAACTTTTATGAGTTGCCTATAAGTGACCGGGCAAGCTTGAATAGTTCATCCTGATACTCCGGCCATAATACAAAAAGATGCCCCCTGTCTTCGTAAAAATGTAATGTCGCATCCGGGATGCTGACAGCCAAATGTTCCGCAAATTCCCAGGGAACAAATACATCCTGTTTCCCCTGAAATATGTGAACGGGCACTTTTATATCTTTAAGACTGAATTCCCAAGGTGCCCACTGAGTTTCCAAATCCTGGATGAAACCTCGGGTTCCGGAGAACAGAGCTTCTTCCTGATTGCATGTAAACAGGTCTGCAATATCAGGATCATTCAATATCCGGCGGTCTGCATGGTTCATTTCGTCTTTTGCCATCTTTAAATAAAAATTTGGCAAATGGAGATCCGTCCAACGGATGACTTCTAATAATCGGTTAAACAACCAGTGGCTGTTTTCAGCCAAATCCGGACCATGCAGATGGTGTTGTTCCATCAACTTTTGGGCATCTGCGCATTCGCCGAAATTGGTGTACCCGGAAATGGAAAAGACAAATCGAACACGCTTGGGCATATGGTAAGCGGCTGCAAGTATGGGCGGGCCACCACTGGACCAGCCGATCAGTCCAAATTCTTTTATCTTTTTCTCATTTGCAAGTCTCTTAAGATCTTCAGCAAAGGTTAGTAAAGGGTATCCTTCAATGTAATCTGATTTCCCCAACCCGGGCCGTTCAAATACAATTAGACGCAAGCCATATTGTTTAGCTTTATCACTCAGAAACAACAGTTCAAGTCGGCATCCAGGGTTTCCATGGGCATAAAAAACAGGAAATCCATGAGGATCACCTGCTTCAAGAGAGGCTACCTTTCGATTTTCTTCCCATATAGAATAATCTGGACTAGCATTTTCAATGAGTAATTTTTGTTTTTTGCGTTTGTTATCCTGGGACAGCGTTCACCTCCTCAAAAAAATGAAACTGATAATCAGAAAATTTAATTTATGAATGTTTAATCAAGTTTAATAATTGACCAACAATATGACATGTCGAACATGGTCACAAAAAGGAAATATTTAGAGACTGTGATCTTATTCATAACAGGCGAAGCATTTTTTTATATACAACTTTTCGAATCCCGAACACACCAGACATAAAATTCAGGATTTGATTTATATCCAACACCCAGGTTCCCGTCTTCGGTGTATAACGTCCACGCATACCGGGGATCATAGACGCTTGTGGTGGATGACCAATAGAAAGATTGAATATTTGTGAAGAGATCAGATGATGCAATAGCTGGGGAATGCTTTTCCATATCGATTATGCTTTCCAGCTCCCTGATGTTAGGCAGTCGCCAATCCTGATACTTGTATTCTTGATTTCTATTCATGTCTGATACAATTTGGAGTGCTTCAAACCATTTGACAGGGTGAGATCCGATATTCGCATTTATTGACCAACTCAAACCTGTTTTTTGATCTGTTACGGCATGGGGGGTTACAATAAACCGGTTTTTAGGATCTATTATTCTTTCTGATCCTTTGACTGTATTATCTCGTACTGGCCATACCATATAAGAGCCGGTTTTCATGCCCTTAAACACCCTTCCACCGCCCAGGTGAATATACCAGGCTTGCTTGACAAACTGTGCGATGAGGGTCGCCGTCCAATAGTAACTGGAAAACACATTATAAAAGAGATTTCCTTTTGGCAATGCGGGATTGATATTCGCATGACTGATCAGGCTAAAAAGTTCATGTCGTTTGGGCAGTCGCCAGTCAGAAAACCCAAACATCCGCGAGGCGTTCATTTCATTTATCGCCTCCAATGCCTCTTTAAAGGAAAGCGGAAATTCCAGCAAATTTGCGTTTTGAGTCCACATCAAATCCGTTAAGAAATCCGTTACGGTGTTATCATTATTTTGTTTAAACCTGGGCTGCGGCCAGGGTTTAGCGGATCGATAAGAGGCATCCTGTCCGGCATCCGCGCAGGCAATGAATTTGCCGAATTCATCATAACATTCGGCTTGATCTGTTTGAATAAGGATTGATTTCATATTCTTCAAATTTTCGCATAGCAGTGGCCACATTCATAGCACAAATCGGCATGATCGCAGAATTTCTATTTCTTTATTTCGGTTGGAAAAAATTAAAAGGGGGGTCATCCGATCCCCTTTTTAAAGGATCTGTCAAGCACGATATAATCGTTTTTTAACTTTTCCACAACCCGTGAATCGAACAGTATTCCCGGGCAACCACAGCGGCGGCATTCGCTGACTTAAATATCGCCTCCGGTGAATCACCCGGCTTGAGAGATTGCAGGCAAACCATATCGCCATCAATTATTTCAATCCATTCAATATAGTGTTGTTCCTCCATGGGATGCGGATTACTGCCAACTTTTACCTTGATGTCATTGCCGACCTGTTCAATTACCGGCACATGTTTTTCCTTGCCTTCATCGGCATTTTTTTCTTCAAACAAGTTCATTTCAGCGCCACAGCATACCAGGTCACCTTCTCCACCATGTAAAACTTCCACAACATTTCCACATATTTCACACTTGTAAATCTGACTTCTTGTTGCCATCACTTATTTCTCCTTTTTTTATTGTTTCAGTTTTGATATAATATCAATGACTTCCTCGATATCCGGAACTTGAAACAATTCATACTCCCTGATCCATTCAATGGTATGGTCCCGACCGATTAATACATTGGCCCGTCCGGAAATGCCTTTATCTTTGTTGAACAAACCATATTTGTCTGCGACTTCGCCGTGGGGCCAGAAATCTGCCAGCAGATTGGTCTCTGTCACGCCAATGGCATCTGCCCATGCCTTCTTGGATTGCGCACTATCAACGCTGATACCGTATGCAATCACTTCCAGTTCATCGAACGTTGAATTTTTAAGCTCAAGAGTCCGCATCTGGATTTCGCAGACAGTTGTCCATGCCAGTGGATGAAAAGAAAACAATGTTCTCCTGCCATCGATAGCCATGGGCGTCACTTTTTTTTCATGTTGGTTGATCAATATAAAATCAGGAGCCTGATCTCCAATAGATAAATGGTGATGTGTCATATCCACACTTCCTTTCTTTTATTGTTTTCTTAAATCCTGTCTATTTATTTCGGCAAACCTTCGCTTTCCTGGATTCCAAGCATCAAATTTAAGTTTTGGATTGCCATCCCGCTAGCACCCTTTCCAAGATTGTCTAATATCGCCATTAATGTCACATGACCACTTGGATGCGGGATTACACATAACTTGATGCTATTGGTGTCATTGCAGGACCTCGGATCATATGCCGTTTCGCTAGCTGAGGCCATACTTTCCAGGGGCAAAACATCTACGAACCTGTCGTTTCGATAACGTTCCTCGAGTGCCTGCCAAACGTCCTTTCCATTGCTACCTTCCTTAAGTATGGCGGAATGGATTGGCACTTGAACTCGCATACCGCATCGAAATGGACCAACTGCAGGCGTAAATTGAGGCTCCTTTGTAAGTCCGCTATACTTCATCATTTCCGGGATATGTTTGTGAACAGATTGAAGCGCGTAGGGAGCCTCGTATGGTAATGACTTTAAATTTTTTTCGGGATCTTCCCACTTATTAATCATTGGACGGCCGCCACCCGAATAGCCGGACAACGAGCGAACTGTTATCGGGGAATCTTTCATCAATATATTTTCATCGACAAGAGGTCTGATGAGCAGGATAAATGCTGCTGCGTGGCACCCGGTATTGCTCACAAATTTTGCATTTCTGATTAAGTCACGCTGATTGGGTTGGAGTTCGGGCAAACCATAAACCCAATCTTCAGCAACCCGGTGAGCAGTACTCGCATCGATTAGTCGAGTATTTTCATCTTTTGCCCAATTTGCAACCTCAATGGCGGCATCATCAGGGAGGCATAGAATTGCGATATCTGAGGACAAAACCATTTCTCGCCTCGCCTCTGTGTTTTTCCTCAATTTCTCAGGAAGGGCAATGACCTCAATGTCGTGGCGTATAGAAAGCCAATCATGAATCCTCAGACCAGTGGTACCAACATGCCCATCGATAAATATATTAATACTCATTATTTCCTTTTCTGGTTATCCTCTTCGGTTAAGTTAGACCGGTCGGCACGGTGGCCGACCCTACGGAGTTTATCGCAAGACCTCGTAGTGCAGGCCACCGTGCCTGCTTATAATTGTCTGAATTTTGGTAATTCGAATCAAC
>JAQIBZ010000269.1 GCA_027858815.1 Desulfobacteraceae bacterium | reverse complement strand
AAGGAGTCGTATTGTCACTACAGGATGTATGGGCGGAAGTTGATTTAAAGTCTATTTCACACAATATCAAACAGCTAAAGAGCCTGCTAAGCTCTTCCACTCGAATGATGGCCGTGGTGAAGGCCAATGCTTACGGACATGGTTTATTGGAGGTCGCAGGCCAGGCGATATCGGCCGGAGCAGATGTGCTGGGTGTTGCACGGATTGATGAGGCGATTCGGATTCGGGAGGCCGGCCTTGAAGAACCCATTCTTATTTTCGGGTATACGCCGCCGGAGCAAGCTGCCCAATTGATTGATTACAATTTGACACAGGCTTTCTGGTCATATCAAACAGCTTCTCTTTTGTCTGATGTCGCCCTATCTATGAACCAAAAGATTAAAGCCCATCTGAAAGTAGATACCGGGATGGGGCGCTTAGGCGTTGTTCCATGCGACCTTGGTTTGTCTTCAGAAAATACGAAAATATCAGAACGAGCCGTTAAGGACGTTGCGTCCATCAAAGGGCTTCCGGGAATTGAGCTGGAGGGGATTTATACGCATTTTGCGACTGCGGATGCGGAAGATAAATCGTTTGCATTGCACCAATTTGAAATTTTTAATCAATTCATTGCGCATTTAAAAAAACAGGGAATAGAATTTAAAACCCGGCACGCCGCCAATAGCGCAGCGACCATCGATATGCCGGAAACTCATCTGGATATGGTCCGGACGGGAATATCCGTTTACGGCTATTATCCTTCAGATACAGTTGATTTAAATAAAATGAATTTGCTGCCGGCAATGACCTTAAAGGCACGGATTATCCATTTGAAAGCTGTGAGCTCAGGGTGTTGTGTGAGTTACGGAGCAACCGAAAAAACGTCCAAGCCCACCAAAATTGCCACGGTTTCCATCGGGTATGCAGACGGATACAACCGATTGCTGTCGTCAAAGGGGAAAATGCTGGTTCGCAACCGTCTTGCTCCGGTGATCGGCAGAATTTGTATGGACCAGACAATGCTGGATGTGGGAAAAATTCCGGACGTGGCAGTGGGTGACGAAGTCGTGGTTTTCGGGCCGCATAAAGAGTTTCAAATTGGTGCTGATAAAATTGCCGATAAAATAAATACAATTAGTTATGAGGTACTGACTACTATTTCTGATCGTGTTTTAAGGGTGTATCGAAAATAAAAGAACGGGTATGATGTCGGTATATTTATATTCAGGTCGCAAAATCTTCGCCGGGCAAGGGGGGGCAATTGCCTTGATATCTATTTGTAATTGTTTAAAAAAATGAATATCCAAAATTTCTTGACAAAAAATATATGGGAATGATATCTAAATGCTTTGGTTTAATTTAAAAGAGGACTGATTTTTTGGTTGTAATAGAGTTGGTGCATCAGATTAAATTATTAAAGATAAAATAGATCGACAGAAATAATGATTAATTAAGTGTTTTTTGTAATTGTAAGAAAGGAGGTGCGCCAGCGAAGGCACTATCGGATTTTGACAGTACAGATAAAAGTGGAATTGTTATTCACTTTCTTTAAACTAAAATAGGAGGTAAAGAATGCCAAGTTTCGTAATTGCTGAAAAATGCGACGGATGTAAAGGCGGGGACAAAACAGCGTGTATGTACATTTGTCACAAAGATCTGATGGTTTTGTATCCCAATGCAATGAAGGCTTAAAACCAAGAGCCGGATCAGTGCTGGGAATGTTTTTCATGTGTAAAAATTTGCCCGACCCAGGCTATTGAAGTCAGAGGTTATTCGGACTTCGTTCCTCTGGGAAGCAGCATCATGCCGATGATGGGTACTGAAGATGTTATGTGGACCTGTAAATTCAGAAACGGTCTCATTAAACGCTTTAAGTTCCCCATTCGTACAACTGCTGAAGGAACTGCAAATGCGTATGCTGATCTGAATGGTAAAGATCTTGACAGCGCCCTGCTTTCAACTGAAGAAGCAGACGGTTATGCAATCCCGACACCAACAACCGTTTAATTAACGGAAGTCTTGTTGAGATACACTTATTAAAATAAAATCAATATCTTAAGGAGGATATACAATGGCATTACCGAATAAAGCTTTAGGAGAGCTCAAGGCTGTAAGAGATCCCGAAGTCGAAGAGCGTGAAGTCGATATTTTGATCGTAGGTGGTGGTATGGCAGCCTGCGGAACAGCGTTTGAAGTAAAAAAATGGATGAGCGAAGGCCAGACCGTTCTTCTGTGCGACAAAGCCGCAATGGAACGATCCGGTGCGGTTGCTCAGGGCCTGTCTGCTATTAATACCTATATCGGTGATAATGCACCGGAAGATTACGTCCGTATGGTTCGAAATGACCTGATGGGTATTGTTCGTGAAGACCTTATTTTTGATCTGGGCTGTCATGTGGATGACTCTGTTCATCTGTTTGAAGAATGGGGACTTCCGGTCTGGAAAAAAGGTGACGACGGAAAAAACCTTGACGGTAAAAAAGGCCAGAAAGCCGGTACGCTAAAAAGTGGCGCATCTCCTGTACGTACAGGTAAATGGCAGATCATGATCAATGGTGAATCATACAAGAGAATTGTTGCAGAAGCAGCCAAGCTGGCTTTGGGCGATGAGAACATTCTTGAGAGATGCTTTATTGTTGAACTGTTGAATGATGCCAACAATCCGGGCCAGATTGCCGGTGCAGTCGGTTTCTCTGTTCGTGAAAATAAAGTATACATCATCAAATGCAAAACCATGATGGTTGCATGCGGTGGTGCAGTTAATATTTATCAGCCGCGTTCGGTTGGTGAAGGAAAAGGTCGTGCATGGTATCCGGTATGGAACGCAGGTTCCACATACACCATGGCGCTTCGCGCCGGTGCTGAACTTTCCATGATGGAAAATCGTTTCACCCCGGCTCGTTTCAAAGATGGTTATGGCCCGGTTGGCGCCTGGTTCCTTCTGTTCAAAGCAAAAGCATTGAACGGTTTGGGCGAAAATTTTGCCGCCAGTGACAGGGCGAAAGAGGAGCTTGCAAAATACGCACCTTATGGAACTGCAGCGATTACACCGACCTGTCTGCGTAACCATTTGATGCTGTTTGAAATGAAAGAAGGCCGTGGTCCGATCATGATGGATACGGTTTCCGCTCTTGCTGAACTTGGCAAAACCATGGACAAGAAAGAACTCAAGCATCTGGAATCAGAAGCATGGGAAGATTTCCTTGACATGACATGTGGCCAGGCGAACCTGTGGTGTGCTCAGGACTGCGAACCGGAAAAGAAAAATTCCGAAGTTATGCCGACCGAACCGTACCTGCTCGGATCTCACTCCGGCTGCTGCGGTATATGGACTTCCGGCCCGGATCTTGACTGGGTACCTGAAGATTACAAAATCAAGTTCAATGGCAAAGTTTACAACAGAATGACCACAATCGCCGGTCTGTTCACAGCTGGTGACGGTGTTGGTTGTTCCGGTCATAAATTTTCTTCAGGCTCTCATGCTGAAGGTCGTATGGCTGCGAAAGAAATGGTAAAATTTGTTCGCGATAATGCTTCTTTCGTACCGACCCTGAAAGAAACCAAGGAAGAATTGGTTGATCTGGTTTACAAACCGGTCAGAACTTATCTTGATAACTGTGACTACACCACCGCTACAGACATCAACCCGAATTACATCAAACCTAATGGAATGATGTACCGGATGATGAAAGCCACCCATGAGTATGGTGCGGGAACAGCCACATACTATCAGACCACCAACAAGATGCTTGAAGTTGTTCTGGATCTTCTTGAAACCATGCGCGCTGACTGTGAAAAACTGGCAGCAGCTGACCTGCATGAACTCATGAGAGCTTGGGAAATCTACCATAGACTGTATACGGTTGAAGCCCATCTTCGACATATCCAGTATAGAAAAGAAACTCGTTATCCGGGCTTCTACTATCAGGCAGATCACCCGGGACAGGATGATGAGAACTGGTTCTGTTTTGTCAATTCAACTTATGACAAAGTAGCAAATACTTGGAATCTGAAGAAAGTTCCATACACCAAGATCATCCCTGACTAAACCCAGGCGACGGCTAATAAGTCGTTAATATTACCTCCAGGTGCCGTTTTCGGCACCTGGAGGTTTTTATTAAATGGCGTCGTAAAAAGTCCAACTTCTTCGTTGCGCTGCATCCTTCGTTTTTCATAGTACGATAAGTGCTAATCATCACTCAGGATTTGCGCGCCTTGCCAATTTTATAAGTTGGTGGAGCTTTTTTCTTTGCCATCGGAATTTAATTTTTTACCAAATTGCCCAATATAGTTTTTTTCAGGTAAGGAATAGGAATCTGGAAAATCTGGAATCTTAAAACTGGGAGCCGGAAATCGATGCCGGTTATTTTTTTTTGTATC
>JAQIBZ010000249.1 GCA_027858815.1 Desulfobacteraceae bacterium | reverse complement strand
TAGCTGCCAGCATTAAAGACATGGCAAAAAAACCGGTATTCTTACTGGCAAATGCAACTTTTCTGGATTCACTGGCGCCATATAAAGATTCACACACTCCGTAAAACCACTGGCGTTGTTCCTCAGCCATTGCCCCGGAATTAACCAGTTCCTGAAAGTCCTTTTGAAGAAAGGAATTATCCGGTTTCCAGGCTTCGGTATCCGCTAAAACAATAAGCGTGACCGGCGCTTCACTTATTTTCGGCTGGTTCCAGGCATGTTGCTGGAGCCGCAGTTTATCCGCATTCTCTTTTAAAACAATCAGGCTCCAGGGTTGAATATTGAACCCGGAGGGTGTCTGTGCTGCCATTTCAATCATTTCATTGAGCAATGAATCCGGAATTTCTTTTTCCGGATCGAAAAAATTGATTGAACGACGGCCGTAAATCACCTCTTTAAATGTCATGACCTGCCTCCTAATTTTATTGTTTAAAAACAAATATATTTATAACTTACTTTTCACCCATGTGAAACCAAAAATATTATAATAGCCGAAATTCAAAAATCGGTATTCCATGATATTTTCATGGCACAACAGACTATCGGAACCGCAAGTGATAAACTGTAGGGGGGATTAGCGAAGGTTCATCAATGAAAAAATCTGAACAAGCAAATTTTTAATTGATATTGTTGATTTTTTCAGATCATTCAAAATACTTGATATTTAGAGATTTATCACAGATTCAGCCGACAATGAATCTTGCAACCGTATACAGAAATATTGTATTAATTAAATCATTGGGTGAAGTTCTTGAGTTAGGATTCCCGGATGGGAGTAACCGATATGATGGAAACAAGCCTACTCCTCATCCACATGTCATCTGTATCAAATGTAAAAAAATTGTCGACCTGGACCTGGATAGCCTGGATGAAATGAAAAAAGAGGTCGCGTCAGAGACCAATTTTAAAGTTCTAAATAAAGTTCTAAATCACAGGTTGGACTTTTTCGGTATATGCAGCAATTGTATGGCAGAAAAAGTTTAGAATATTTTTTTGCCATTAAATGATAATAATTATTAAATAACATCTAATTCCTACAACCAAATGAGTGAGGAGGACAACATGACGAATGAAGACAGAAAGTGCCCGGTAACGGGCAGGACAAGCAAACCCATGGCCGGCGGCGGGACGTCAAACCTTGACTGGTGGCCGAACCAATTGAACCTCAAAATTCTTCATCAGAACTCATCCATGAGCAATCCCATGGGCCAGGCATTCAACTACGCTGAGGAATTCAAAAAACTTGATCTGGAGGCCCTGAAGAAGGATCTCTATACGCTGATGACCGACTCGCAGGATTGGTGGCCGGCCGATTATGGTCACTACGGCGGGCTCTTCGTCCGGATGGCGTGGCACAGCGCAGGCACATACCGTCAAAACGATGGCCGGGGAGGTGCGGGGACCGGCAACCAGCGATTGGCACCCCTTAATAGCTGGCCGGATAACGTGAACCTTGACAAGGCGCGCCGTCTCCTCTGGCCGATCAAACAAAAATACGGCAACAAGATCTCCTGGGCCGATCTCATGATTCTTGCCGGCAACTGCGCGCTTGAGTCGATGGGATTTAAGACCTTCGGCTTTGGCGGCGGGCGCGTGGATGTCTGGGAACCGGAAGAGGACATTTACTGGGGCACCGAGAGCGAGTGGCTTGCTGACAATCGCTATTCGGGGGAACGGGACCTTGAGAATCCGCTTGCCGCCGTTCAGATGGGGCTGATCTACGTGAACCCGGAAGGGCCAAACGGCGAACCGGATGCGGTCGCCTCCGGCCATGACGTTCGAGAGACCTTTGCTCGCATGGCCATGAACGATGAAGAAACCGTCGCGCTGGTCGCCGGCGGCCACACCTTCGGCAAGTGCCATGGGGCAGGCGATGCCGCGTTGGTCGGTCCGGAACCTGAGGCCGCCCCCATCGAAGAGCAGGGTCTCGGCTGGAGGAGCAGTTTCGGCAGCGGTAAAGGTGATGATACCATCAGCAGCGGCCTCGAGGGTGCGTGGACACCGAACCCGATCCAGTGGGATATGGGCTATTTCGACATGCTGTTCGGCTATGACTGGAATCTGGTGAAAAGTCCTGCCGGAGCCAATCAGTGGGTCCCGGTCAGTCCGGATGAAAAGGATCTTGCGCCTGCCGCTCATGACCCGTCGAAGCGGGTTACGACATTCATGACCACAGCAGACCTCTCTCTAAGGATGGATGCGATTTATAAGCCGATTGCAAAGCGATTCCACGAGAACCCGGAAGCGTTCGCAGATGCCTTTGCCCGGGCGTGGTTCAAGCTGACTCACCGCGACATGGGCCCCCGCACGCGCTATCTCGGCCCGGAGGTCCCGGCTGAGGAACTGATCTGGCAAGACCTGGTACCCGCAGTTGATCATGACCTGATTGACGCACAGGATATCGCTGATTTCAAGGGCAAGATCCTGGCCTCGGGACTTTCTGTTTCCCAACTGGTCTCAACGGCCTGGGCGTCGGCATCTACATTCCGCGGATCAGATATGCGCGGAGGGGCAAACGGCGCACGCATCCGTCTCGCCCCGCAAAAGGATTGGGAAGTCAACCAGCCTGAAAAACTTGAGACAGTGCTGAATGCCCTTGAGGCAATCCAAAATGCGTTTAACAGTGCGCAGTCCGGCGGCAAAAAGGTGTCGCTTGCTGATTTGGTAGTCCTGGGCGGATGCGCTGGTGTCGAGCAGGCTGCAAAGAATGCCGGTTACGATGTGACCGTTCCCTTCTTTCCTGGACGCACGGATGCAGCACAAGAACAAACCGACACGGTGTCATTTCACGTACTCGAACCGAAGGCTGACGGGTTCCGTAATTATCTCAAAACCAAATACGCCGAATCGGCAGAGGAACTGCTGGTTGATAAGGCGCAACTGCTGACGTTGACGGCGCCTGAGATGACGGTTCTCGTTGGCGGTATGCGTGTCTTGAATGCCAACGTTGGACAGTCACAGCACGGCGTTTTCACCAAACGACCAGAGACACTCTCCAATGACTTTTTCGTGAATCTGCTCGATATGGGCACGACGTGGAAGGCAACTCCGGAAGACAAAGACGTTTTCGAAGGACGTGATCGTGAGAGTGGCGAACTCAAGTGGACCGGCACCCGTGTCGATCTCATTTTTGGTTCGAATTCCCAACTCCGGGCCGTGGCGGAAGTCTATGGTTGTGAGGACTCCCAGGAGAAATTCTTGCAGGACTTTGTAGCGGTGTGGAACAAGGTAATGAACCTTGACCGTTTCGACCTCGACAGATCGTAGCATAAAAGTTTTCGAGGGCTTCTGACGCGTATTTTGAAATGCAAATCGGATGATCAGGAAGCGATAACCGTCATGAATCGACAAAGGATTGCAGTGTCATATATTGAATTGTGAGTTACTCCGATCAATCGGAGTTCGGTTAGTGCCTGACCGAAAAACTCTAAATTATTGTTGTCATTACGAAAAGAGAGGAACGAACGACAAAGTAATCCCATATCGATAAGAAAATTGGGCCTTGATAATCGTTTCGACCATCTTTTCCGTAGGGTGCGGGGTTTATCCCCGCCCGTTTTCCTTAGAACCCGGTATCCAGAGATGAGAATGACTCGCACCTTCGTCATACTCGTTTTTTGGGAGGGCATAAAGCCCTCCCCTACTAAATCATTGTTGTCATTACGAGAAGAGAGGAACGAACGACAAAGTAATCCCATGTCGATAAGAAGATTGCTTCGGTCATACCGCAATGACAGAAAAAGTACAATTTTAGACGTTTCGTTCAACCAATAATTAAAAAATGAGGATCTTGACGTATTCAACACGCGGCATTAAATAGTTCTACCATAAATTCAAAAACCAACCAACCTGAAACGAAAAGGCGTCTGACATATGAAAAATAACACACTGAAACTGATAGTTCTGTTCGCTGCAGCCGCCCTTATCGGGATATTTTTTGCGTTTGACCTGCATCAGTATTTTACACTTTCCGAATTAAAAGCAAGACAGCAGTCGTTTGAAGCATTTTATTCGGATCACAAAATGATCACCATCGCCATTTACAAGATAATCTATATTGTCATGGCGGCCCTGTCGTTGCCTGGCGCGGCAGTCATGACCCTGGCCGGCGGCGCATTGTTCGGGGTATGGATCGGATTGATTGCTGTTTCATTTGCGAGTACCATCGGTGCTACACTGGCCTTTATTGTTGCCCGTTTTTTACTCAAGGATTATGTTCAGAAGAAATTCAAGGACAAATTAAAGGCTATCAATGACGGAGTTGCCCGTGATGGAAATTTTTACCTCTTCACGCTGCGCCTGGTCCCGATTTTCCCCTTTTTTGTGATTAACCTTGCCATGTCACTCACGCCGCTTCGCGTGGGCGCATTTTATCTTGTCAGCCAGATCGGTATGCTGCCCGGCACCCTGGTGTTTGTTAATGCCGGCACCCAGCTGTCTATGATTGATTCGCTTTCCGGAATTCTTTCGCCCGGTCTGATATTATCATTTGTACTTTTGGGCATCTTTCCCCTGCTGGCCAAGAAATTAACGGAATTTGTAAAAGCACGTCGGGCACTATCCAGATACAAACGTCCCAAAACGTTTGACTATAACCTGATTGTCATTGGGGCAGGCTCTGCCGGTCTTGTAACCTCCTATATTGCCGCAGTTGTTAAATCCAAAGTGGCCCTGATTGAAAA
>JAQIBZ010000224.1 GCA_027858815.1 Desulfobacteraceae bacterium | reverse complement strand
CCCGCAAAGGTGTTTTACCATCTCTCCGCCAATATACCCGGCTGAACCGGTGACCAGAATATTCATAATAAATCCTTTTCTCTTACTTTTTCATGCTTGGCATAGAAAGTAACTTTACGGAAAATCTTTTTGTAAACGGCATTACTAAAAACTGAAAAACCATTAACTTGGTCAAACCGATATTCCAATGCAATTTATTTCCATGGGCTGCTTTCCATACTGTTTTGGCAATTTTCTCCGCTTTAATTTGCCCACCCAAAAATCTTATCGCTTTCATACTTTTCTTATTCTCTCCCCCGGCTAACATCGGCGTTTTTACATATGGGGGCTTAATATCACAGACTTTTATCCCGTAAGATTCCAGTTCAATATTCAAAACCTCCGTCATTGCAGACAAGGCATGTTTGGTTGCAGAATAAACACTGAGTTCAGGTATGCCATACAGGGATGAAATAGATGACATATTAATAACCCGGGAATCCGGTGTCTGTTTTAAATATTTTAAAGCATAATAGGCACAACTCAGACACCCTTTAAAATTAACATCCACGATCTGATGGTGTGTTTTTAAATCCACTGTTTCAAAAAGACCGAATTTTAGTATTCCGGCGTTATTGAACAATACATCCAGCTTACCGTTGGTTTTTAATGCAAAAAAATCTATCCCCTTTTGAACACTTTCAGGGTCCGAGACATCCATGATACCTGAAAAACAATTGGTAGTGCCGATCTCAGATTCAAGCGTTTTCAAACCGGCTTCATCAACATCAAAAATCCCGATAAACCAGTCCTTCTTTGCAAAAAATAAGGCGGTTTCCCGCCCGATACCGGAGGCCGCGCCGGTAATCAGAATACTTTTTTTAGTCATCATCAACCTCTTGGTTTGATTTTAGACGATCCAGACTGCCATTTCGTGCGCCCTGTGCAATACCTTCATACTCACCCGGCCCATGAGAAAATCCTTGATCACAGACAATCCCCGCCGGCCGGTGACAATAGTTCCGTATCCTTCAATTTCCGCTGTTTTTGCAATGGAAACAGCACGGCTGACTCTGGCCGCCAGCATCTCTTCAACGACCATATCCGGATCAAAGCCTGCTTTAACCAGCCGATTTGCAGCATCGGCCATAAGCTCTCTGATTTTCTGCTGACCCTGTTCTTGCAAGGCCTTTGCCTTGTCATCACTGATAACCTTCTTCTTATCATCCAGATAACTGCCCATGGATTGCCCCACATGACACAGCATCACCTTACGGCCGGTTTTTGGCATCAATGAGCAGGCACAATCCACTGCGGCAAATGAATTTTCCGATCCGTCAAATCCGATCAGTACATGCTTGGGATCCGGTTTATCCCCCACCACAACCACCGGCAGATGCTGAATGCTGCTCATCATCCGATAAGCAGTGGCACCCACAATAATATCCTTGGGATTACCCGCCCCCCGCCGACCGATAAAAATAGCGTCATAGCTGTTTTCCGATTCAGCAATAATATCCTTGGCAACACCTGCCACCCGGTTCTGGATTTTAATGTCAATTGCCTGCTGATCAAACCCGGCATCAAGCAGTATCTTTTGCGCGGATGCCATCATTTTTTCGACATTCTCAGTCATTTGGGAACGCCAGTGGTCGGTCTCGAAATCCTGCGTGCCGGAAGATTCAATATTTTTTAAATCTTCAAGACCCTCAGGTAAATCAGCCATCACATGAATTAACGTGACAGCCACTTCTCCCGGATTAAAAAAAAGACTGACATATCCCACCGCATCCATTGAACTTTCAGAACCATCCACCGCAATCAGCATTTTTTGTATTTTTGCCATTCCCATGCCTCATTCTTTTTTTGTTAGCCTCTCTATTATGTTAGGCTTTTATATAAAAGTTCTTCACCACAGAGCACACAGAGATCTCAGAGAAAAACATTAAAAAACTCTCTGTGTCCTCCGTGTGCTCTGTGGTAAATTTTTATATAATCCTTGCTTCCTCTTTAAGCGCCTTAATCAGTGCTGGCACATCTTCCACAATACGGCCTGCACAGCGCTGGGGTGGGTCCGCCATAGTCCTGACAATCACTTTTGGTGCCGTATCAATGTCCAAATCCGACGGGGAGACTTTTTTGATCTCCTTTTTCTTGGCCTTCATAATAGCCGGAAGCGCAGGATATCTAGGCTCATTGAGTCTTAAATCCGCGCTAATCACTCCGGGCAGATCCATTTCCACCACTTCAATCCCGCCGTCAACTTCACGCTCCACTTGGGCGGTATTTTCATTTATTGTCACCTTGGACGCAAAGCAGGCCTGCCCCCAGCCGAGGTACTCCGCCAGTAGCTGTGCCACCTGATTATCGTCCACATCAATGGCCTGTTTGCCCAACATTACCAGATCAGGCGACTCTGATTCAGCAATTTTGGCAAGAATGCGGGCAATTGCATCTGAATCCAGATCACCACCTGCAGTTACATGGATACCCCGGTCCGCCCCCATGCTCAGTCCATACCGAATCTCCGTCTGTGATTTATCATCACCGATTCCGACTACGATCACCTCACCGCCCTTGTCTTCCTTAATGCGCAAAGCCTCTTCAATGGCAATCTCATCAAACGGGTTGACCTTAAAGCTCATTGATGACATTTCAATGCCGGTACCGTCTTCTTTCACCTTAATCTTCATATCCGGATCTGTTACCCGTTTTGCTGTAACCAATATTTTCATGAATTTCTCCTTTATTCTTCAATAGAACGCAGCATTAACTGGGCCAGGTCCAAAACCTCAAATTCTTCTTCCGCGCCCTTTTCTTTCATGGCATCATCCAGCATAATCATGCAATAAGGACAGGCCGTGGCAATCGTTTTTGCACCGGTTGCCGCAAGCTGATCAAACCGCTCCGAGTTGATCCTTTTGCCGGTATTTTCCTCCATCCACATGCGACCGCCCCCGGCACCGCAGCAGAAGCTGGTGCGCCGGTTACGTTCCGCCTCCACCAGCTTCACGCCCGGAACAAACCGGGCAATATCCCTGGGCGTGTCATACAAATCATTATACCGGCCCAGATAACACGAATCATGGTAAACCACCGATCCTTTACCTGAAAACTTCTGCCCGCCTTTAAACGCGCCTTTGCGGGCCAGTTCCCGAATCAGTTCCGTATGATGAATCACCTCAAAACTTTTTCCAAATTGGGGGTATTCATTTTTAAAGGTGTTAAAACAATGGGGGCAGGCAGTAACGATTTTTTTAACGCCGATGGTATCAAACATTTCCAGATTAAAATTGATCATATGCTGGGCCAGGTATTCATTTCCCAGCCGTCTGGCGGTTTCACCGCAGCACATTTCATTATCACCCAGACAGGCGAAACTGACGCCGGCTTTTTGGAGCAATTGGGTCAGGGCGATGGTTACTTTCTTATAGCGATCATCAAAAGATCCAGCACACCCCACATAAAACAAATACTCAAAATCGGTTTTTTCTTCGACTGTTTCAACGCCCAGATCCTTGAACCAGTCTCCCCGGGTGTTGGATGCCAGACCCCAGGGATTGGACAGATTTTCAAACCCCTTGAAAGCCTGCATCAATTCCTTGGGAAAGCGGCTTTCCACTTGAACCAGATGACGGCGCATATCAATGATGTTATCCACATGCTCAATCATCAGCGGACAATTGGCAACACAATGTCCGCAAGTGGTGCATGACCAGATGGCGTCTTCGGATATCACATCACCGACCAGGCTTTCGCCTTGCCACTGTTCCAGTATTTTTTCCGCTTTTTCCGGTTCTTTCTTAAATTGATGGATTGCCGCCCGGCACATGAGATTCGTCTTTTTTTTGAGATGCTCTCTTTCGTCCATAATCACTGCCATGGGTGACAGTGGCTTATCCGTTAAATAAGCCGGGCAGTTGGCCCGGCACCGGCC
>JAQIBZ010000210.1 GCA_027858815.1 Desulfobacteraceae bacterium | reverse complement strand
AAAATCGGCATGAACCAGCCGGCAGCGGGCATCGTTCATCAATGTTTTGCCCAATGGAACAAGGCTTTTCTGGTGCCACTCAATCACCCCCTCTAAATACTCCACAACGACCAGGGAGGCTACGCGCTTATCTTCCAATGCAGAAACAGCTGTGTACCCAAGCCCGAGGCCGCCGACCACAACGTCGAGATCTTTTTTATCTAACATGCCAAGCCCAATCTTGGAAAGCTGAACTTCTGCCTCATGAAACAAGCTCGACATCAGAAAAGACTCTCCAAGCTTGACCTCATAGATATCAAGCCCCCCGAGTTGAATCAAACGGCGGCGCCGCAACATCAAGTCTCCGATAGGGGTCGGTCGCGAATCTAACTCCTCGTACATCGAACTCATTTTACCAACTTTTTTTGTACATTAATTGAATTAAAAATATACCGAATATGGCGTAAGACATCATTTTTATTCATTATCTCAGGCGAATCCATTTTTTTTCAATTCTAACCCCCTTTTTTGTACAATCTCCCAACTGTACTTTTAAATTCTTTTTTACTCATGGAGAAAACCCTTTTGATCTCTTCGGGAGAGGTGCTTTTTCTACTTGACCCGTCCTTTAATGGGTGACCCCATTAGACATTACCGGTGCCGGATCAACATTTACCGCTGGGTTTGACTTAAAAGAGTTAATTTTCAAAACAGATTACATGAGATAATCGGCAATGTTAATTTTGTATTTATTTGCATCTGTGGTTTTAACAACGGATTTTTTGAATTCACCTGCCGGGCTCTTTTCCGTCAGATCAAAATGCAACGGGGATATTTGTTTGCCTTTCGGATCTGCAATAATCTTTATACGTGGTCTGTCAATAAAAGACGGATTGCTTTGACATACAATTCCCATTTCATTTGAATCCAGAATGACGAGTGTGCCTATGGGAAAAACCCCGACCATATTGACAAAGATTTTAAATATCAGCGGGTCGAGTTGATTGCCGGACCGTTTCATCATATGGCATAATGCCTTATCCGGCGCCATTGCCTTTCTGCTATATACCCGTGAGGATGTCATGGCATCGTATTGATCCGCGATACTGATGATTCGGCTGTATAAGTCCAGGTCAAACTGACGTTTAACCTTCGGATACCCGGTATTATCATAAAACATATGATGTTCAAAAGCGATAATTGCCGCACGAATAGAGATATGATCCATCTGCTTCATTTTTAATAAAGAATGCACACCTTCGATTGGATGTTCTTGTATCATTTTCCAGTCATTATCTGTCAGGGGCGTTGCTTTATTAAGGATTTCATTCGGAACAACCACTTTGCCAATATCGTGAAAAAGTGCAACCATGCCCAGTTCGGTAAGCTGTTTCATGTTAAGGCCAAGCCGCTGTCCGAGAGCCACTGAAAGAATACTGACATTCACGCTGTGATGATAGGTATACTCGTCATAATCTTTAATGGAGGTCATTCCCAGCAATATCTGTTCTTCTGTCATGATATGATCAACCAGCAATACGACCATTCGTTTTGCTTTTTTAAGGGCGATTTTTTCATTGGTTTTTATTCGATTCATTACACCCTTTGTAAAAGAAACCGCCTTGAAATAAGCTTTTTTTACAATTTTACGGGCATCCAGCAAATCTCCCTCAACCGCTTTCTGAAGCTGTTCGATATCTATGGTCTCAACAGGAGACAGTCTTTGTTTAAGTTCATTAAAAGAAAGATCTGTCGTTGCAATAACCAGCGCATTCAGCAGGACATCGATATTTTTTGGTGATATATTATCGTGAAAGATGAGTTTACCTAAATCCAGCGATCGAAACAGTCTGACAAGATAATCAAAATTGATCATCACATCCGGATAATAGCGGATGCGCATTTCATTCATGAAAAAAAAGTCCCCCTTTAATTCAAGGATGATGGGACTTTCGAATTTGAGATAAGAAGTAATCAAAAGAAACAGGTTGTTTGTCGCTTTAGTGACGGCAATATTATTAATGCTGTGAACCTCAGCCGTCTTCAATACAATAGCAAGATGGTTGATCAGGTTGGTGTTTAAATTCAAAATATCAATCGGGTTTTTACTTGCCATGCGTTGTCCTTTTTATTGCCTGATTCGCATATTCCTTTAATAATATGTTTTTTGAGTTCTGGTTCTTGTATAAATATTTCAGCGATTGCTCATCTTTCATAAGGCCCAGGCCGTAAGCTGCGCAGGCTCTGATTTCATAGTCTTTTGAACCGGTCCATCCGCCTTTTGGTTTTAGCGCATGGATCATAAAGTCTGATGTCTGCTTGTCTTTCCAGTGGGAAAGCGATTCAAAATAGCCGATTTTTTCATTGAAGTTTTTGTTTTTAAAATCACTACCGGAAATTCTGTCTACTAAAATTTTTCTGGCTTTTTCAGATGACATATATGCCAATGCTTTTAATGTCGTAATACGGACCTGAAATTCCGGGTTTTCAAGATATTCTTCAAATACCTGCAAAACATTTTCATCCCCCAGCTCTCCTAAGGCCATGATGACTTCTTTTTTCACCTGGATATCCGGGTGCCCGGCTTTTTTTCTGATGGGGTCAAGGGCGCTTTTATCGCCGATTTTTCGTAAAATATAGACAGCATTTCTCACCACATACCATTCTTTGTGATCAAGCCCTTTGATCAGCGGCAACATATCTTTAGGCCCCAGGAAGACAAGTCCGTCTATGATGAGTCGTCTGGCATGGATTGTTTTTAATTTATTCAGTAAATACATTAACGGTGGAATGGCATCTTTTTCAAAATATTCAATGAGAATCCTGTAGGGCCGGACTTTCGTAACTTTGGTATCGTCGAGTTGCTCGCCAATAAGATCAATAATTTCTTTTTTACCAATAAATTGTATAATGTTTTGTATATGCTGCCTGATTTCCTCGTTGATCTTTCCCTTTTTTAATATGGTGTTAAGTCTTGCCAGAATGTTGTTTACAGATTCAATATCCTGATGTTTTAGAGCATACTCAATGGTATTTTTAAAAAAGATCTCCAGGTCTGAAAATTTTTCTTTGGTTTTTGCAGCATACAATAACTCAAATAAAATTTTTATCAGCTTGTCTGTTTTATTGTCTGCGTCATCTTCAAGCTCTCTTAGCAGCAGTTGAGATTCCATGTCTGTTATTTCTACGATTGGCAGTGCCTCTAATTTGTCATCCAGTCGAATTTCATAACTGTAAACCTCTTGAAATGCATCAGGATCTGTCAAATGTTTTTGGATCTGGGCAACGGCCTGTGTTTGATAGCCCTCGTCGGTTAGAAATTCATCGTCCACGATATACCGAATATGACCAAAATCATTTTCCCATAGCAACGTCACGATATCATCATCGATAACGTCCTTTTCGAAATCCAGAGAGATAACTTCTAAAAATGTTTTCAGTTCTTCATAGGGCATTTTGCTTTTAAACGAAAGCTCATGGATTCCGTCTTTAAAAAAAATTAAGGACAGATTGTCTGCATTTTTGCTGGTGTTGTGGTAGACCCGTTCATTTTGATAAAATATTTCAAACCGTCTGATCTGAAAAATCAGCTTGCGGCTGTGTTCAAAGAACTGATTAAATTTCTCAAAATTATTTTGAATTGTTTTTTTGTAAATGGGATTATTGGAAGGGTATATCATCATGTTTTTTCTCGCCCTTACAAGCGCCTGGATGACATTTTTAGCAGCCTGAATATCTTCACCGGTTTTTAACAAATCAGCACCCCAATCGTGATTTTTTTTAAAGAATCCTTTTGATCTAAAAAATGCTTTTTATTCGTTATATCAAAGTGATAATAATTGTGTCATTAAATAAATGGGAACGAATATCACTTGATTCCCATTTGTTTTAATCTGTGATAGCCTTTTCAACCAGTCTTATAACCTCGCTTACGGGTATTCTATGTTTTGTCTTGGCAATAAATCCTGTTTTGTGAGCAAATTTTATTTTCTCATCTCCTTCCAGTTTAGAAAAATCCACCCCCTTAGCGTCATTCAACCTTGCCAGTCGCCAGCCTTTACCACGACCGTCATAGGAAACCGAAATTTCTGCAGGTGAATCCATCTGACTGCTGTAATGTTGCACACCGGTTGAATCATTTGTCAGGCCAATCAGTACGGTTTTGTTTTTTACAATACATGTTTCGGAATTTGCCCAGAATTCAAACTGCGAAAAGAGGGTCCTGGCACCCTTAATCACGTTTTGTCCGAATGAGCGCATCAGGGGATAAATCTCACCGGGATTTTTTGTAAACAGTTTAAGAAACCAGTCTTCAATCGGGCTGATAAAGGGAAGGAGGTTTTCAATACCCAGTTCATCCGCAATTTTAAAGGGACCGAAACGATCAAATTTATCCTTGAATTCCCACCAGGGGGTAATGCTGAGTGTGGGCGTAAGGCCTAAATAGTCAGCAACCAGCATAAAGCTTGCGGGGGTGTCAGTGCTTTGATGATGATCAAAATTTTTCAAGTCAGGCTCAAGCTTCATGCCCACATCAATTACCCATATTTCGGGATTTGCCAGTTCCTCATCTGTTGGGTGCCGGCGTTCTATCGTATAGATGACGTCATTATTGACGGCCAATACAAGGGATATGGCAAAAAAATCATCAAAATGTGCTGAGCCCGGATGGGTAATAATCAGTTTGTTCACTTCAAAAGCGCCTTTCTATGACCCAAGTCAATTTAGGTCCATCTTCTTCTGTAACCAGGTTAATGTTTCCGGGAACGTCTTAAATGTTACTTCCGTTCCTGTTTCGTCATAGGATTCATTTATGATGCCGGCTTTGTTTCTTAACTGACCTAAAAGGTGTCCTTTGTCATACGGAATCACCATCGTCGTTTCAATCATATTTGATTCAAAATACTCAAGAATTTTCTTTCGCAGAAATGCGACATCCTCGAGGTTATGCGCAGAGATGAAGATCCCATCGGGAAATTCACGGTTCAGCGCTTCCAGTTCCCCGGCTGTGAGTTTGTCAATTTTGTTCAGGACTATCCGGCTTGGAATTTCTTCACCACCGATTTCTTTTAAAACCGATTGCGTCACAGCCAGTTGAGATCGAAAAGCCGGATCAGAGGCATCAACCATAAACAAAAGTAACGAAGCGGCAAGCGCCTCATCAAGCGTAGATTGGAAAGATGCAACTAAATCGTGAGGTAATTTTTTTATAAATCCAACGGTATCGGAGACGAGTATCGGAGGAAAAACATCTGGTTGCATAGATTTCACACGGGTATCAAGGGTTGCAAATAATTTATCCTGCACCAATACATCGCTGCCGGTCAGCTTTCGCATCAGCGATGACTTGCCGGCATTGGTATAACCGACCAGGGAGACCTGGAGATTTTCTCGCCTGCGGCTGCGCCGTCTGTCTTGCTCTTTGCGAATTCCAACAAGGCGTAATTTTAACTCGGTTATGCGGTCTCGGATGCGACGTTTGTCGAGTTCGTGAGAAGACTCTCCTGATCCTTTAGATCTGAGCGTGCCGCCTTGACGATCACCGCCGACATGAGATGCCCTCAGCCTTGGTGCCAAATAAGCCAGTTTGGCGATCTCCACCTGAATGAGGGCTTCCCGGCTTTTGGCATGACGGCTGAATATTTCGAGGATCACACCGGTTCGGTCCAAAACTTCGACACCGGTGGCTTGTTCAAGGTTTTTCAATTGCTTAGTGGAAATTTCACCATCATAGACGACAACATTGGCTTGCACGCTGTTTTTTGCCATTGGGTTATCGTTTGAACGTTCTTCATCTGAGCCGGTGAGACTGCCGGCGGGATACTCTTCGTCCATGTTGTCCCGGGCTTCATCGTCATCGGTTTCGTCGTTGTTCGTTTTATCTGGTGATTTCCGGCTAAATCCTTCAACAATTCCCGTGCCGCCGGTATAGCCGGCAAGTTCCTTTAATTTTCCTGCGCCCAATAAGGTTCCCGTCTCAGGCTTTGAGCGGCGCTGGCTCAGCGTTGCGACGACGTTGAGGCCCATGGTTTTCACCAGACGCCTGAGTTCGAGGAGAGACGAATCGTTCTCCTCATCGGAAACGCCATGCGTTTGAACTGAAAACAAGACCGTCGTCTTCTTTCCTTTATTATCATTTGATGGTTCTATCATGTTTTGGTTTGAACATCCGTATACAATTTAAAATGTTGTTTATTCAATTTTGACAAACTCGTAAAAAGTCAGATTTCGATGGCAAAGAAAAAAGCTCCACCAATCATATAAAATTGGCAAGGCGCGCAAATCCTGAGTGATGATTCGTACTTAGCGTACTATGAAAAACGAAGGATGTAGCGCAACAGAGAATTTGGACTTTTTACGAAGCCATCAATCTGGATATTCTAAAGTAATTCTACCCAGCTTTCCTTTCCTGAATTCATGCAGAACAATATTGGACACGCGCATATAATCGACAATACCAGCCTTCAAAATGCAGCCCCTTTTGGCTGCAATATTTTCCAGAATTTCAAGGGATGTTTTATCTTTAATATCAATTTTGAATCTGGCACATAATTTTTCCGGGTCAATTTCAACCAGTTTTTCTATAAGATCAGATGCAAGCGTTCCTTCCCACATCCAGAACATCATCATTTATGGTTCCGATAAAGGCGAGATTTAAAACAGTTTCTTTATCTTCTCTGGGACGCAAAATTCCGGGCGTATCCAGAAGCTCAAATAATGATTTTGCTTCTATCCACTGTTTAGACCGTGTAACGCCAGGCTTATTGGCAGCCTTGGCCTTTTTTTTCCCGGCTAAACAATTTATCAAAGTGGATTTACCCACATTGGGT
Source organism: Desulfobacteraceae bacterium (assembly GCA_027858815.1). Taxonomy (GTDB): domain Bacteria; phylum Desulfobacterota; class Desulfobacteria; order Desulfobacterales; family Desulfosalsimonadaceae; genus SURF-3. The sequence continues at coordinate 5,909 of JAQIBZ010000210.1, read as the reverse complement.
ATACCAACCACCATAACCCGGATAGATTTACTTTTGATTCCGGCCTTCGTAATTACCTTACGGGCTAAATCTGAAATATTTTTTAAACCATCACCGTTCACAGCATTTACCAACGCTACTTCGGTATTCCCTTTGCTAAAAAAAGAAACCCAACGTTTGTTGCCATCATCACTGCCAAGGTCGCATTTATTCAAAATGACTATTTTTGCTTTTTGCCCGATGATTCTGTCAATATTCATATCTTTACTGGATAAGGGCGCCCTTGCATCCAAAACCTCGAAAACAATATTGACTGCTTTCAGGTTATTTTTCAAAAGATCCTCAGAATCTTTCATATGTTTTGGAAACCAGTTTACATTTTCAGTCATTACAAACACCATTTATATTTTATAAGCAGTTTTAATTTTTAATACCTGGTTCCGGAGTTAATAAGCCCAAATCACCACATGATATTTCCCACACCATTCCGGCATTAAATCAATAAAGTAATCATCATTATTGAAAATGTCTGCTGCCGCCTGTTTACCCGCAGTGTCACATGATGCGTAAACCCCGGCGCTTCATTTTCGTGCTATTCGTATCATGTTTATTTAATAATAAATACGGTTATTTTTGACAATAATTAAGTGAGGCGTTTAAACGTCCCCGGAATCTTTTTGTTATGTTAAACGGGATTGGCAAAAAAATATTCGGCATTCCAATTTTTTCAGCGAGTTTTTGACCCCGCCACGGAAGTCATCCTGTCATGGACAACCGTAGCGCAGGGCTGGGTTCTTTTGTTGCTTTTCTTGCCCATCAAGAAAAGTAAAAGAGAAAAAACCTATTAATTATGTATGTTGTCACCAGAACGTTTTTCATGTAATATTTTTTTAAAAAGCTCTTTTTAGCACCAAAAACAGCCAGATAGGTCCTGTATGACACCTGCATTTCATAACTTTTTGCAAATTTTCAAATACTTAACTGGGCGCCCCGATTTAATCGATTTTATTTTTGACTCAAATGACGATCTTTTCAAATGAATCTTCTTGCACTAAAAAAAAGATGGCTTGCATTGTTTTTGCCCGAACTCCCGACGCAGAAAACCGTTGCCGCGTTTGATTTGATGGTATCAAAATACAATGAACCGCATCGCCATTATCACAATCTGGAACATATTCAAGCCTGTTTGCATTATTTTGACGATGTCAGAAACCTGATCGAATATCCCTTGGCAGTGGAGGCTGCCATCTGGTTTCACGATGTCATCTATCGGCCCATGGGGTTTGGTAATGAAAGAAAAAGTGCGGAATACGCCCGTGATGAACTTCTGAAACTCGGGTTTACAAAATATCTGGTAAAAACCGTCGTCCATTTAATCCTGGCAACCGTCCATCCCTCGAAACCGAACTCCTTTGATGAAAAATACATGGTTGATATTGATCTGGCAGTTCTCGGATCAGACAGCCAGGCCTATGACCAATATGAAAAAAAAGTCCGGATGGAATATGGCTGGGTCCCGGATTTTATTTATGGGCGGCAAAGAAAGAAACTGCTGAAAAGTTTTCTCTCCCGGCAGCCCATATATCACACATTGTATTTTGCTGATAAATTTGAAAAAAACGCGGTACAGAATATTGAAAGGGCAGTTAGGGACGTGGAATAAAATAATTACCCCAGATGGCGCAGGATTTTTGTTCGTATTCAAGGCGCGATGAAGCGTGCATGTCGGGATATGTGAGCTTTGTCGCAACAAAGAATACGGACCAAAAGACATGCAAGATGGGATAATTATTTTTTTCCACGCCCCTTCGGCTATAAATCCAAAAAGGCCGTCACTGAAACATGAAACGATACGATGACGACAACTATCTGGTCCACCGGCATGCTGCATGCATCTTTGTGATTAAAAAAGAAACAGACTCTTTCTGAAAGACCATAGTTAAGGGGTTTCTGTTCTTAACTCACAATTCAAGATGTGACACTGTCAACCCATTGTTTTCTACTTGCCCCGTCCTTCAATGGGTGACCCCAAGCTCTATTGGTGGAGATATTTACTTAATTCACGGTAGAAATTCTGATTAGATCCGAATGAGTAGAGATAAAGAGTGGTTTCATTTACTTCATATGCAAGTAAAGTCAGATTGTTTCCAAATTTGTATTTATAAACTTGAATCCCCTGCAAATCACCAGATTTAGCACTACCAATTTCAGGGTCTTCCATAATAATTCTTATGGCATCATCAAGTTTTTTAATTTGGTTTTTCTTTAATTTCTTTTTTTGACGTGCAAAGAGTGGTGATTGAATAACTTCAGTAATCTGACTCATGATCATTCTCCAAATACATATGGAGTGCCTTGGCCAGATTTAATTTGCTCTTTCCCAATTAAAATATCCTGAATCATTGGTAATGGAAGATCAGGGTTATCTTCTACAATTTGACCAATTTTAGCCCAATATTCAATTTGACCGGCTACGGACCGTTTAAATACTTTTGACTTAATTTTTGCTTTTGCAACTAAATCGTCTGAAATCTTAACTGCTGTAGACATAATCCCCCCTATTTAATTATTTTGTTTTATATGGTTTCATATTATTAGCTAAGGTTTCATATTGCAACCTTTTATTTTATTTAAATGTCGAAAACCTGGTCCTTTGGGCCAGGTCAGAGATATGTGGCTCTGCCCGCCATTGATGATTTGTTTAGATTCTTAATCGTAATCTTTCTCGTAATCATAATCTTTTGGGCGAAAGTCTGTATCAAAAGACAGATTAAGATTATGATGATGATTAGGATTATGAAAATGGAGTATTGGGATCATCAATTCAGTAGACCATGCCCTCTGGGCTTAACCCAATGCCTGGCCCTTTGGGTCAGGATTTTTACGCAAATTCGAGGGCTGTTTCTTCTTTTTCAAGATACTCATCAAAGGAAAGCCTTCGGTCGATGAATCCTTTTGAAGAAAATTCCACGATCCGGTTGGCAAGTGTTGCGATAAACTCGTGATCATGGGAGGAAAAAAGAATGATTTCCGGAAACGCGATCAGGCTTTCGTTCAGCGCTGTGATCGATTCAAGATCCAGATGGTTGGTGGGTTCATCTAAAACAAGTGCGTTGGCACTGGTCAGCATCATTTTACAAAGCAAGCAGCGAACTTTCTCCCCGCCGGAAAGGACTTCCGTTTTTTTGACTGCTTCTTCTCCGGAAAAGAGCATCCGGCCCAAAAATCCCCTGGAAAAGGTCTCTCCCTCATTATGGTACTGGCCCAGCCACTGAAGAATATTCATGTCATTGTCAAAAAAACTGCTGTTTTCTTTGGGAAAATAGGCGTGACTGATGGTCTGTCCCCAACGGAAACTGCCGCTGTCCGGTTTCATTTCACCGGATAAAATCTGGAAAAGAGTGGTTTTGGCAAGGGTGTTTCCCCCGACAAATGCGATTTTATCGTTTTTATTGACAATTAGGCTGAAATTATCCAGCACTTTGATGCCGTCGATGGTTTTGGAGATTTCTTCAATTTCAAGGATTACATTTCCGCAGGCTCTTTCCGGCTTAAAATTGATAAACGGATACTTTCTGGAAGATACGGGCAGTTCATCAATGTTCAGTTTTTCAAGGAGTTTTTTTCTGGATGTGGCCTGTTTTGACTTGGATGCATTGGCGCTGAACCGCAGTATGAATTTTTTCAGTTCATCTGCTTTATCCGTCATTTTCCGATTTTCATTTTGTTTTTGTTTCACAATCAGCCGGCTGGCCTGATACCAAAAGTCATAATTGCCCACAAATACCTGAATCTGACTGTAATCAATATCGGCAATGTGGGTACATACCTGATTCAGAAAGTGGCGGTCATGGGAAACCACAATCACCGTATTTTTAAATCTGGAGAGAAACGATTCCAGCCATGTAATGGACTGTATATCAAGATGGTTGGTGGGTTCATCCAGAAGCAGGACATCGGGATTGCCGAACAATGCCTGGGCAAGCAGCACTCGCATTTTGTCAGTGCCTTCGAGTTCTTTCATTTTTTTCTGGTGATGCTTCTCGGAAATTCCCAGCCCACTCAGCAGAACCGCTGCATCGGATTCTGCCTCATATCCGTCCATCATGGCAAATTCCGACTCGATTTCACCGGATCGGATGCCGTCTTCCTCGGAGAAATCCGGTTTTGCATACAGCGTTTCGCGTTCTGCCATCAGTTTAAACAGATATTTATGACCTAATATAACCGTATTGAGCACGGTTTCTTCATCGTATTTAAAATGATCCTGCTGGAGAACGGCAATCCGTTCACGGGGTCCTGCAGATACATTGCCTTTGTCCGGATCAATCTCGCCGGACAGAATTTTTAAAAAGGTTGATTTTCCGGACCCGTTGGCCCCGATTAAACCATAACAGTTTCCCGGAGCAAATTTTATATTTACGTCTTTGAAAAGAACCCGTTTTCCGTAAGCAAGGGTGACGTTGACTGCGCTGATCATACTTAAATTCCTTTATTTCATAATAAAAAAGCCACAGAGGATTCCCCTCTGCGGCAGAAGAAGCAAACTAATTTATATATATCGTTGTTGTCGAGACTGCAAGATAAATATTGATGGCCTGCAGTGTAGGGGTCTCTGGATTCAATGGCAAGGGCCATGGCTTTGATCACGCCGTCATGGAATTCGGTTGCACCATTTCCATTACTTTTAATTCATCAATGGGTTCCTTGAACTGGACATGCACGGAACAGTCGTCAAAAGGAAGAATCTGCAGGGAAACCACCCGGGCAATAGTGCTAAATTCCCGCATCATTGCGTTAACAGGGTAGGTGCCGGATATTTTGAGCCAGCTTTTATGAAGGCCGGCCCTGTCCAGATCTTTGTTGTTGTTCATCACAAAACAGAGGCCACCGGCGGAAATGTCTACGATATGTATTTTTACCGGTTCCCGTGATGCCCGTCCGTTGGCATCAATTTTATGAAATTGTCCTTTAATTTCCGTTGAGAAGCGTTTGTAGTGACGTCTCGCCTGCCGTTTGGAGTGGTCAATGCGGCAGCTTTTTTTTCTATTGCCGCAAAAGCAGTGCAGTTTGGATTCAATGGATGGATTGCTCAAAAGCATTTTATCGTAAGCGGTTTTACTCAATAGGCTGATGTTTGATTTTTCGATGGGTGTCAGCGTGGTGGTGTGGCTGGTTAATGAGAAAAACGTTTCCGCGTCGGCAACATCTCCTTTTTGAAGGATGGCAAAATCGATGTTCTGGCGGGTCTCGCTGTCGTAATAGCTCAGGATAAACCTGCCGGACTGAATAAAATACAATCGGTCGTCAAATTGACATTGTTCAAAAACCGGTGTATTCGCTTTTACTTCCCGGTGAGTGAGTGCAAAGAAAAAAGCAGTAGCCTCGCTTTTTGAAAATTGATTAAACAGATCGGCAAATGGTTTCATCTTTTCAGGGTCTAAAGCCGCATTCTTTTCCTGCTCGATGATGTCGCCGGTTTCAATGATTTCCGAGAGTGCCATTGGCACCAGTTCCATGAGCTTTTCCCGGAGTTTTTCAGCCACAGTAAACTGCTTCTGTTTTGCATACTTTACGATGCTCGTATAAAAAGTGCTGATCAGGGCTTGTTCGTTTTTTTCCTGAATATATTTTTTGATTAACCCGGCTTCAGGCAACTGCTTTTTTTTTGGCCGAAGTATCCGGGGGTGGATGGGAATCACTTTATTGGCGATCATAATTCTGTTTCCTTGTATTTTTTGGCCCTGAGAGCATACACTATGTTAATTAAAACCCGATATTTTGGGCTTTATGCTTATTTATATTCAGTAAGTTATAGCCTTGGCAAAAGATTAATCTCCTAATTTAGTGGTTGAACGGAAAGTCTCAAAATTGCACTTTTTCTGTCATCGAGGGAGGTACGACCGAAGCAATCTCCTTATCGACAGGGG
>JAQIBZ010000189.1 GCA_027858815.1 Desulfobacteraceae bacterium | reverse complement strand
TTCTCGTAATCATAATCTTTTGGGCGAAAGTCTGTATCAAAAGACAGATTAAGATTATGATTAAGATTATGAAAATGGAGTATTGGTATCATCAATTCAGTAGACCATGCCCTCTGGGCTTAACCCAATGCCTGGCACTTTGGGTCAGGATTTTTACTTCTCCTACCTTTTACAAATGCCGGATTACGCTCTACGAGCTAATCCAGCCTACCTCCCACCTTTTACCTTCTACCTTATTCCTTCTACCTTCTACCTTATTCCTTAAACCTTTCTCCGAGACTCTTTTAAACCATGAACGGCCAGCGCCTTCAGGCATAGATGTTTATGCCGTTCGCTGTTGTCCGGCGCAATGGTCCGGCCGGGAAGCAGAAGACCGTATTCAGCATTCATGTTATGCGCTTTGATGACCATATCCGTCAGACGAGATAGCTTAAGCTCAACATCATTGGTATTCACGGCATTATAGTCCAGCATTATTGACATGCCGCCGGCACCGGAAAATTCCTTGGTAAAAACACCCAGCCCCTTGGAAAGACTTTTCCATGAAATTCTGCCGATCGGGTCACCGGGCTGATACTGTTTCAGGCCGGAAAAATCATCCGCCCCGCGCTGAAGCTTATTGTCACCGAAATCATCCCCACTCTGTTGTCCGGAAAAACGCAGAGGACCGGCAACCGGGTTCGGATAAACCACACACGAGACATCCGGCGAGACCACCGTCCATGCTCTGAACAGACCTAACGGATACCGGCTCCATACGACTGTCCGAACAGGCCTCAAAATCCCGCGAGACCGGGCTCGGAGCTTAACGGCAATCATCTCATCGGATTTTTCATTAATATTTTCAAAAATGGTCTTTTCTTTATCAATTTTTATCCCGATAGAACTGCGCCTGCTTGTGCCGGCACGGAGCAGAAAATTAAACAGAGCAGTTTTTCCGGCAAAAACCGATTTAGCTGACACGGATAGGATTGCGATCCCCAGCAGGTTCCGGTAGGTGTGAATCATGGAAACGAGTGTGATGCTTCCCAGAAGAAAGACCAGCAAAAAACCCAGGTTATTATTGTAGTTAATGGAACCAAGAAGCATGACAAAGAGGATAAAAAGAAATAAATACCCGTGTATGGTCGGCAGGATATAGACCCGATGGCGATTAAAGGATAAAGGCAGGGTGTCAGATTTTACAGGCAAAACTCTTTTTTGTTCAGACTGCTTTGTCAAAGCGGCACCGGCACCTCTGAGAATATTTCCATGAGTCTCTTTCTCGGAATTTCAAGCCCTTCAGTCCGGGAACGCAGGCGATGTCCCGCCACCCATGGCAATATCACCTGAAGGTCTTCCGGAATCATATAATCTCTTCCCTTCATATAGGCCCATGAACGGGACGCCTGCTGAAGCGCCAACCCGGCCCGTGGGGACAAGCCAACATTAAACCGTGGGGACGTGCGGGTAAAATGGATAATATCCTGCAGATAATCGATAAACGTATCCGATGCGTGAACTTCGCTGATTTTAGACTGAATATTGAAAACATCATCATGCAGCATACAAGAATCCATGGCATCTAAAACAGCCTGGGCTCCCTCCCCCTTTAAAATCCTTTTTTCAGCAGCCCGATCCGGATATCCCAGCTTAATGCGCATCAAAAATCGATCCAACTGAGATTCAGGCAGCGGAAACGTTCCGGAATGTTCCAGAGGATTCTGGGTGGCTATGACAAAAAAAGGCTGTTTCAAAGCACGGGTCTCGCCCTCAATAGTCACCTGCTGTTCTTCCATGGCTTCAAGAAGGGCGCTCTGAGTTTTGGGGGTGGCCCGGTTAATTTCATCCGCCAGCAGGACCTGGGTGAAAATCGGGCCAGGATGAAAATGAAACGTTACGGCATTCTGGTCAAAAATCGAAACCCCTAAAATATCACCCGGCAGCATGTCGCTGGTAAACTGAATCCGCTGAAAATCAAGCCCCATACATTTGGCCAGAACTTTGGCCATGGTGGTTTTTCCGATCCCTGGCAAATCTTCAATCAGGAGATGTCCCCTGGCAAACAGGCAGGTCAGCGCCAGGCGTATCTGGGGCTCTTTGCCCATTAAAACCTGGCTGATTTGTTTCACAATAATTTCAAATTGTTCATTCATCGGACAGTCATCTTTTCATTCTTTTAAAGAAGGAGTGAAATCAATTTTTTATGATAGAATATTATTGTTCATAACTGGCTCCATGTCAAGAATAGCACTTGATAGATTTTTTTGGGGAGCGGCACGCTATATGCGATTATATGTAAATGGATATGATCGTGGCAGAGCTTAAAGAACTTTCAAAAATTAATATACCAAACGTGCTTGCCTTTTTGATGATTATTTACCACTTTATCAAAATTTTCGGCAAATTTTACCATAGATGGATTTAAAAGCCTGTTTGAGAAACTGGGCAATGTAATATTTACACTCCCATACTGTGTGTGGTAATAGTCTTTTTGAGAGAACATCAACCAAAGATTTCGTTTAGAAATTAACAGGAACAATAAAAATGACACCCGGCGGCCAAAACCAATGAACCGAATTAAAAGCTATTTTTTTACTATACTGACAGCCGCCGCTTTTATCTATGGTTCATTGTTATGTACAATTCACGGGAAGTGTCAGCATGGTCTTTCGCAGGAATCGTTGGTACTTTTTTGTTCCGGCCTGGCACTGATCATTTCCGGTTTTATTTTAATCAACCTGTTAATTAAATGGAGCCATCCGGAAATAGCTTCCTTTCACAGGGTTGTATCTTCCGCCTGCGCCCCGCTGCTTCTATTTATGGGCACCAACCTTATCACTGTAAAACCTTTTATACCAGAGGCGCCGCCTTTTTCTACCGAAAATATATCATTTTATTTTGGCGTATATCTGGTCATCTTTGGCGTGGCGTTCCTCCATTTTTTACTGAAAGATTGATGGCGTCGGCGTCATAAAAAGCGTTTAATCTTGTGTAAAATTAAAAGAGATGTAATCATCCAAGATATAGAAAAAAAATAAAATCTTCATACAATCGTGTCTATTTTAACCGTAATTCCCAATGCGGCCCAAACCCGGTTTTTGGGGTATTGGCCAAGGGAGTATATCATGGATCAGGTTAAAAATAGCGGTTTTAAGAAAGACGTTGAAGACGATACTGAAATTATCCCTCATACACCTGAAGAAGACTTTGTCTCCCTGATTTATCATTCCGTGGATGAAGCAGCCGACCGGGAGCTTCTTCTCCTGCAAAACAGAAACAACATCTCCCCGACTTGCAAACGCGGATGTTTTGAATGCTGCGGTCAGTATATTCTAATTAACCGTTCAGAAGCGCATGCATTGGGACAATTTATCCGGCGCAGATTTTCAGCAGATGAAAAAGACCGCCTCAGGTCACGCACACGGCAATGGCACATTTGGAATGATAACCGCACAGGAAAATATCCATTATCCGCCAACCCGTCCGCTGATTCACGCAACGGCCGGCCTTTCTGCCCGCTGCTGGTTGACGGTTCATGCAGTGCTTATCCCATAAGACCGATCACCTGCCGAACGCATTTTGTTTGTTCTTCCCCGTCTTTCTGCCGATTTTCAAATAATCATAAAACGGCAAACACCGAACCACTGGCGCTTACAAGCGTGGTGGCAGCGACCAAGCTGTTTTCTCAACGTTTAAAAGATCGAATAAGTTCAAATGGAACGGATTTCTCTCTCGAAACCATGCTTCTGCCTCACTGGCTGGCAATTGAAATGCGTTGGGATTTTGCTATATCCATCTGACAGAGCTCACTTTTGGAATAATCCGGACGATGTCTGAATACATTGCTCCGGATATGGATACGCTATTGCCTGAATTTCAATAATTCACCATCACATGAACAGAATAACGCCCGTTTTCAATCTACGAATTTATTCGAATCCGATTTACCATCAAGGGCTTTTCCAGATCTCGCATAAAACAATTTCAGGTTATTTACAAAATCCGTCAGTTGTATTACAGAAAAAAAAATATATTTGATATCATGAAAAAGGAGTTAAAATGAAATCAGGAAAAGTTGGGGCAAGAATTAAAAAAATGCTCCTGGAAAAAAACATAAGCGTAGACCAGCTGGCGCAACAGACAGGTCTGAATATCAATTTTTTAAACCAGATTCAAAAAGAAGACGTCTTTCCGTCCCTGGGGCCGATGCTCAAAATTACCAGAGCTTTAGGCGTTCGCTTGGGAACACTTTTGGATGACCAGGTAAGTCCGGACCCCCTGATCATAAGGCATGATGACCCCAAAGAAGAAATCCAGATGCTTCCGGATAAGGACAAACCGGTTGAACTCAAATTTTATTCTCTGGGAAAAGGCAAAACCGACCGGCACATGGAACCATTTTTCATCGAGATTCTGCCGGAGTCTGCAAAAGAAAAGAAACTATCCTCCCATGAAGGAGAGGAATTTATTGTGGTGGTGTCCGGTGAAGTGGAGATCATTTACGGCCAGGACACCCATCATCTCAAGCCCGGAGACAGCATTTACTATAACTCCATTGTACCCCATTATGTAAGTTGTGAGTCTGACGAAAAAGCATCTATATACGCAGTTCTGTATATTCCGGAATAGAAACAGGTGGAAGGAAATAAACAAATGAATACAGACCTGATGCAAAACATAACTCTCGGCCAAATTCTTGACCAATCAGTGGCGGCACACCCTAACAACGAAGCCATTATCTATGTGGATCGGGATTACCGGCAGACATACAAAGAATTTTCCGAATCCGTGGATCGAGTGGCAAAAGGGTTGATGACCCTGGGCGTTCAAAAAGGCGAAAAAGTGGCGGTTTGGGCCACGAATATCCCTTACTGGGTGACCTTGCAGTTTGCCACGGCAAAAATCGGGGCAATTTTGTTAACCGTTAATACCAATTATAAGACTGCAGAACTTTCCTACCTGCTCAAACAGTCGGAGTGCGAAAACATTTTTATTATCAATGGATACCAGGATACGGATTATGTACAAACAGTATATGATCTGGTTCCCGAGCTGAAAACCTGCCAGCGCGGTTTTTTACAAAGCAATAAATTTCCCGATTTAAAGCGGGTATTCTTTCTGGGGCATGAAAAACACCGGGGCATGTATTCCGTACCGGAAGTGGAAGCCATGGCTGCGATGGTAAATGATGATGATTACCAAAATCGTCAGGCGGCACTTGACCCGGATGATGTGGTCAATATGCAATATACGTCCGGCACCACGGGGTTTCCCAAGGGCGTGATGCTGACGCACAACAGTATCGGCAACAATGGTTTTTGGATCGGTGAAAACCAGAACTTCAGCCACAAAGACCGCCTTTGCCTGCCGGTGCCCCTGTTCCATTGTTTCGGATGTGTTTTAGGTGTGCTTGCTGCCGTATCCCATGCCGCCACCATGGTCATTTTAGAATCTTTTGAACCGGTAAATGTTATGGCATCGGTTGAACAGGAAAAATGTACCGCCCTGTACGGTGTTCCCACCATGTTTATCGCGGTATTGGATCACAAACTTTTTGATAAATTCAATTATTCATCTTTAAGAACCGGAATTATGGCCGGTTCCCCCTGCCCCATGAATATCATGCGCCAGGTAATCGAGAAGATGTACATGAAAGAGATTACCATCTGTTACGGGCTGACCGAGGCATCGCCGGTCATTACCCAGACAAGGATCGAAGATGATATTAAAAAACGAACGGAAACGGTAGGGCGAGCGATGCCCGGCATAGAAATAAAAATCGTGGATCCGGATACCGGTGTCGAACTTGTACAGGGCAAACAGGGAGAGATCTGCTGCCGTGGGTATAATGTCATGAAAGGGTATTATAACATGGCCGAAGCCACCCAAAAAGCCATTGATGCCGACGGCTGGCTCCACTCGGGAGATCTGGGTGTAATGGACAAGGACGGCTATATTGCCATTACCGGCCGTCACAAGGATATGATTATTCGCGGCGGTGAAAACATCTATCCCCGGGAAATAGAAGAATTTCTCTTCAATATGAAAAACATCCTCGATATCCAGGTGGTTGGCATTCCCAGCAAGAAATACGGTGAAGAAGTCGGCGCATTTGTTATTTTAAAACAAGGCAGCGACGGTACGCCCGAAGATGTGAAAGACTTCTGCCGGGGACAAATCAGCCGATATAAAATCCCTAAATATGTGGCATTGGTAGACGGTTTTCCCATGACCGCCAGCGGCAAGGTCCAGAAATTTCTTCTCAGGGACAATGCAAAAACATGGTTTCCGGAATCCGGAAGCTGAAAAATACCAGCAAATCCATTTGAATAATTTTTCAAGCAGCAGATTATAAATGCTGCGCCTGGTGCTTGAAAAATTAATTAACGGATTCAAACCCGAACCGTTCAAAAATCGGCTTAAAGTCACTAACAACCTGCTCATTGTCGAGCCCATACTGATCCAGCGAATAACTATGTTTACTCTGATATTTTTTTGATTTATCCGTCTCGCGATCAAGGTACTGCTGATATTCTTCCGAAAGAATAAACCCAAACCGGTTATAGACGGTTTTTACAAAAGCTCCCGGGTCGCAGATCAGATTATCATAAATTTCAATAATGCGGCAGCTTTCCGGCCGTTTATCGAGCTGTTCCAGCGGGTAGGTATAAAAATGCGAAATCAAGGACAATATCTTTTCCGTCACAACCGTCTGATCAGCCGTATTAAACTGGTTAAACCCGTAGGAAACCCAGCTGATGGCGGACGGAAGGGCTTCAAATGGCTGACGGACCGTGCAAATGATTCTGGCATCCGGAAAGGTTTCATAGATGGAATTAATCTTACTGCTGGATGCCGGATTTTTAGACAAAAAATGCTTTTCCGGACCGAATACATATAAATGCCGCTGCACGCATTTTTTATAAAATTTCATTATTTTCTTTCGACGTTCCGGGGAAACATCCGTGTCAAAACGACTGAACTGATTCATTTCATCAAAAGGAAACATAAATGTCAGAAACAGGGAAGAAAAAACATGAATGAGAATAATTTCGTCTTCTTCAGCTTCAAAATGACTGATTTTATGCATGGACCGGGAACCTGCAAATACCTTATCTTCAACGGCAATGGCCATTCGGTAAAGCGGTTTGCCCATCGCCCGGTCCAGCCGGCCGAGCTGGCGGAAAAATTTCTTCTGGATAATTGACGGCGCAAAAATAATCTCCCACAGCTTTAACGAGGAAAACTGTGAATCATTATCCATTAAACGGTGCAGATATGTCGTCCCGCTTCTGGGAAATCCGGCAATAAATACCGGTTTTTTAATCTCAACGTTGCGATACCCCGGAAAAATGATCTCATCTAAAAACAGACAGATCCAGTTAGTAATTTCAAGAAACCCATACCAGATCGGAAAAGACAGTACAAAAATGAATCGCTTGAACGTAAACCGTGCTCCGGTTTCATGGTAGGCAAAAATCGATTTAAAATACATGCGCAGCATCAATCTAAAATTAAAAGTCATTTTTAACTCCCCTCATCAGTAAATCATCTGTATAATCAATTTTTGAGCGGTCGCCAGAACTCCTGCAAAAACAACAACGCTGCCGATTAAAAAATTAATCTGACGTTCGGTCAGCGAATAGGTAATCTCTGCCCCGATGATGGTTCCGAACATGGACAGTCCGACCATCATGGGAATTAACCATTGGACATGCAATTGTAAAAATGCGCTTTCCGGGATCAGAAAAAAAAACCAGCAAGCCGCAAACAAGGTGGAACAGAAGGTTATCAGCATGGCTGTTCCCGTGGCTTTTAAAACCGGGTAGGATAAAAACAGCATCAGAGAAATGGCATATCCCATACCTCCACCGATGCCGAAAAACCCGATTTGAAATGCCATCAGCGCCACGCCCGCATAGATCAGAAACCTGCGGAATCCTACTTTTTTTTTAACGACATCCACCGGGCTATCCCCGGTGAGCGGTTCGTTAATCGATTTGGGTTTGCTGCCCCTTGGGGGTTTATTTTTGATTCCTTTGATAATAAATAAAATCCCGATAATGACGGTTATAATGCCAGCCGATCCTTTGAAAAATTCTTGATTGCCGGGAATAAACGTTTTTCCCAGAAAAATGCCTCCGGCAATCCAGACGAGCGCAAAAAAAGCCAGCAAGAGCCCGCGACGGATATTAATCTGGCCATGCTTTGTAGCAATTACTGTCATGACCAGGGCATTGCCGCAGTCCACCAGAAGGCTTGAAAAAAGTGTCAGATACAGATCAAAACCGCAAAGAATAAATAAAACCGGAACAATCAAGGGCCAGGCGGTGAAGCCGATGGCACTGGCGGCGATTCCGATAAACAATGACAGGGGGACGAGTATTAATGTCAGCAGTAGAATTGTATTTTTCCTTTTTTTAGCTTTATTGTTTTCGTCGTACTTCAAGTGCCCGGGAACAATGCAGATGCGGTGCCCTGTGAACGCTTACCTTTTTTTAGCTTTATTGTTTGCCGGATTCCCCGACATTATTCAATGCCAGCTTAAAGATAATCGGACCAATAATTTGATTGATGGCAATAATGGCTAACACCACGGTGTTCAGATGCATACCGATTTCAGGAAACTGCCGTGCGGCAATCTGGGCCAGGCCGATGGAGACACCGGCCTGGGTCACATAAGTCATCCAGGCATTGCGGTTAAAAGCCGCCGGATCATGACTGATTATCCCGGCCAGCCAGCTCCCGCCGAATAAACCAATCATACGGGCAACCACAACAATGATTGCCAGGGGCCAACAAAGAATCAACGAATCAAAATTTAAAGATGCACCGGCTATAGAAAAGAACAGTGCGTAAATCGGCAGCGACATCTTTTCTAAACTTTTAAGAAAATACGTTCCGAACCGGCTGATATTCTGAACAAAAAATCCGGCACTCATGCAAATCAACAGCGGTTCCAAATGCAGTGAAATATCATACTGAACTTCCATCATATGATTAAACGCCATTGACAAACGGGCCACGGCAAATGCGATAAATAAAAGAAACAGCAAAAAATCCTTGCGGACCCGATCGATATAAAAAGATATGACCTGCCCGAGTACGACGCCGACAATTAAAGACATCAGGATTTCAAACATCAGGCTGGAAATTTCCGTTAACTGAAGAACATCCCCGCCTTGCATCAAGAGTTTAGACAATGACATGGCAATGGTAAAAATAATAATAATCAATACGTCCGTAACAATGGTGACGGCCAGAATCATACCTGTGAACGGTCCTTTGGCGTCACATTCTTTAATCACGGCAATGGCTGAAGAAGGAGATCGGGCCACACAGATGACACCGATTAGAACCCCGAAAACCAAGAGCGAAACAAAATTAAAACCGGATGTCACATTAAAATAATGTCCCATTAATAAAATACAAATTACGACCAGACTGATAACAAGTCCCGTTACAAAAATAATACTCAAAAAAATGGACTTGCCCCGTTCGGCAATCAGGGCCAGGCGGAGTTCTCCGCCAGCCATCAGCGCAATAAAACTAAGGGCCAGATCATTAATCAGGCTTAGCCGGTCAACCATTTCAATGGTGAGAAATCCTGAAATATACGGTCCGGCAATAATACCGGCAAAAATATAACCGGTGAGCATGGGAAGTTTAAAAGATTTAACGATCTGCGCCAGTACATAAGCGGAAAGCATGACAAACCCAAGTGAAAAAATGATCACACCGGCATGCTGCCTTCCGGTTTCAATATCAATGCCTTTGATCCAGAGGCCGAAAAGGGCCAGAAAGGCAAAGATCAAAAGATATGACAGCAGATGGTCTTTTTTCCCGACTGTTTTTAACATTACACCCCTTTTTTCAAAAGCCGCCCAACCAGATTCGAACTCATGACATCACTAAAAATGATTGATATCAATGCAATGCCGACAACCGCATCCGTAACTTCCGATTGAAATCCCTGCTGAAAATCAAATAAAACAGCAAAGGGCAACCCACCCTGACCGATCAGCCCCAGGCCAAGCGTTGGAGGATAGGCTTGCATTTTGGCACCAAGAAATGAGATGGATAGTCCGCCGATCATTTTCCCCAAAAGCCGGAGCAGGCAATATCCTGCGGCAATTGCAATGGCCCAGAAATTTTCCAGATACCATGCACTCCCCAAAAAAACGAGCAACAGCAAATATACCGGCTTTTCAATGCTGATCAGGGTGGTATAAATCTTTTCTTTTTCACCGGTCAGATTCACCAGGCACACCCCCACAAAAAAATTCGAGAGCAGCGGTGAAAAATTCATTACCGACGAAAAACCACTGATAAAAATAACCATCCCGATAATAATCAGGTTGAGTTCACTCTGTTCCCGTCGATAGACCAGAAACAGGTTATACAAAATCAACATCCCGGCAAAGGATATGACAGCAATCAGAATATGATATTCGAAAAAAAAGCGTGTTGCTGCCATACCTGAATGACGAGGTAAGAAAACAAATACAGGAGTCAAGACCAGCATAGCAACCAATCCGTCGATACTGGATAAATACCTGAGAATTTGAACAATGGATTGATTCCTACCGATCTGCCGGGCTGACAGCATTGCCAGGCCGGTCTGGGCGGTACAGGCAGCGGCACTTGCCAGCATCACCGACATGACGATTCTCATATGAGCAGAAATTTCTAAAATAAACGGGAGAATAAAATAGATGCCGCAAAACACCACGACCAGCGTCAAAAAACCTTCTAAAAGTCCTGCTATAAAATCGATTCGGGGAAACCGCCGGAGTTTTGAAATTTCAAACTGAAAACCAAACAGCATTCCGATCCAGCCCAGAAGCAGAGCGGTTACAGGCGCTAAAACACCGCATGTATTGACATCAAGAATATTCAAAAACTGGGGACCAAGCAATAAACCTATAAAAAGAAATTCAAGGCCGGTCAGATAAAATGTCCGCGCAAACAGCGGGATCCCGAATTTTCTAAATGACAGGTGATACCCGCTAAACGACAGAAAAATAATCAGTAGAAAGGCAAAAAGGATTTTCATAGATTAATATTAACGGGAACATCAGCGAAAATCCAGAAAATTGTATTTATTACAATAAACGAATAAACTGTCCGGAGTTGTATTATATATTCTTTCCGGTATAAAATAGTCCCCAAGAGGTGATTGTTGAAACATGATCAAAAGTAGTTTATAAAGTTTGTATAGCTATGATTGAAAAAACAAGAACCGACAGGTACGGAAAAAAATTCACCAAATAACAGCCCTTTTCACAGACTTTCCCGGAGGAAATCATGCAAAAAACCGAATTATCCACCCAGGTCCAGAAATTAGGCGAGTGCCGGATTCCGTCACCCATGAAGGGCATGCCCTTTATCAGTGATGATGAACGGGTCTTGTATCAATCCAGTGCCAAAAAAATTGAAGCCAGCCTGAAAGCCGACAAAACACCCTTAAGTTTTGAGATGGCCGGTGCCAGGGAAAAGATTTATTTTGATCCGTCAAAACTCAAATGCGGCATTGTCACCTGCGGCGGCCTGTGCCCGGGACTGAACGATGTGATCCGTTCGATTGTGCTCAGCCTTTTTCATCACTATGGAGTCCGCACGGTCTTCGGGTTCCGGTACGGATTTGAGGGACTTTCTTACCGGTACGGGCATACGCCATTTGAATTGACCCCTTCACTGGTCGAAGACATTCACGCAAAAGGGGGCACAATTTTAGGATCATCCAGGGGGCCCCAGGATGTGGGTGAAATGGTGGACACCTTAGATCAGATGAACGTGGGCATCCTTTTTACCATTGGCGGAGACGGGACCCTGCGCGGGGCCCAGGCCATTGCCGAAGAGATTGAAAAAAGACGACTCAAGATCAGTGTCATCGGTATTCCAAAAACCATTGACAATGATATCGGATTTGTGGACCAATCTTTCGGCTTCGAAACTGCCGTTTACGAATCCAGACATCCGATTTATTCCGCGCATATGGAAGCGCTGGGGGCCAGAAACGGTGTGGGCCTGGTAAAACTAATGGGACGCCATTCCGGATTTATTGCCGCCTTTGCCACCCTGGCCAACAGTGATGTTAATTTCTGCCTGATTCCGGAAAGTGATTTTACGCTTGAGGGTTTCTTAGCAGCGCTCAAGGAACGGCTTGAACAAAGAGGACATGCGGTGGTGGTAGTTGGCGAAGGTGCCGGCCAGAGCCTTATGAAAACCACCGATGCCCGGGATTCTTCCGGCAACCTCCGACTGATGGACATCGGAACCTTTTTAAAAGACCAGATCAAAGCGTATTCGGATAAATGCGGCATGGAGGTCACATTAAAGTATATCGATCCCAGCTACATGATCCGCAGCGTGCCTGCCAGCCCCCATGATTCGGCGCTCTGCCTGCTCATGGCCCACAACGCGGTGCATGCGGGCATGACCGGCCGCACCAATATTGTGATCGGTTACTGGAAACGCGAGTTCACCCATTTGCCCATTTCCCTTGCCGTAAGCCGTCGAAAAACCATTGATCCGGGCAGCCGTCTGTGGGCCAGCGTTTTGGCTTGCACCGGTCAGAAACGGGATATGCGATAAACTTT
>JAQIBZ010000168.1 GCA_027858815.1 Desulfobacteraceae bacterium | reverse complement strand
GACCAAAGAGTGATTTAAGATTTTCCGCAGGCGCATTTTTTGCAAATTCTGTCTGGGTTCCTTCAAAGTCATAAACAGCATGTTGTGTTTCATTGCCGCCGGCAACATTAACAAGGGTCGTATCCAGTGAAAACAGACTGCCGACGTTACCAATAATCCCGTAGATTACAAAATCAGCATTTAATTTATTCCCAATTTTTACTGCACAACCGAGATCTGTGCAGGTTTTTTCAAGATCATCGATATTTTTGCTTTTTAATATTTCAGCCACTTCATTAAAGTCGATAACATCAAACATGTCTAAGCGATCTATCAGTTCTGCATATTTATTTGATAACATTTGGCTTTCATAAATATTTGAAGCAGACATGTCCGGGTGAAACAATAAAACAGCACATGTCGGTTTCTCGCTGCAGTATCCTGGCATAGCAAGAACCAGTAAGAAGAATATTGATGATAAAATAAATATTACTTTTTTCCGGCTCATTTAAATCACTCCCCTTGGCTGATGTTGAATTGGTATTTCCACTTTAGTGTCTTTAATTTTAAATATCTGTTTTTATTTATTACCACTGTTTCGACATAATTTCAATCAATTTAATTGATTTAGAATAATTTTAAAACTCAATCGATAAATTGGTTTTGTATCAGATAAGATTCAAGGGCAGTAATATGGAGCAGGAATTTGTTTTTAGCAGGAATTAAGGGACGTTATTTAAACTAATAATATGGATTGATGTATATATTTTAAAAACCATGAAACCACATTGCTAATAAAGGAAAGATAGTTTAGTGGTTTCATGGTTTATAATATCAATTATAATCAATCAGAAGTTGATTTTCATTCTTTCGTGCTTTTTTTGATCATCATTGTAGATGGATCAATTAATAGCGAAGCTCGGTCATTGATTTCACCTGTTAGAGGAAGTCGTTTGACTTGAATTTTATCTTTATGCGGCAGTAGTTGAATGATCATGTTAAATAGATCATTCGTATCACCGGCTAATTGCTGGAGCATTGTTACCGGATCATCCGACTGATGCCTGTGGGTGCGTACGGAAAACCAGATAGTGAAATTATTTTCAACGGCATATGTTTTTAATCGATCAAGTTCCGACTGCATGGATATTTCAAGCGAAAGACCATCTATAATAATTAATTGCGGCACAAAAATTTTTTGGGTGCGCAGTTCATCTATTCTGGTGATTAATTTTGTAAAATCAAAACTTTCAGTTTCAAATGTCATTATAAACCGTTTAGCCAGAAGTGATTCCCATAATTGACCGGATTCTTTTTCATCATGGCTTTGAGTAAGATTTAAAAATAATTCCTTATACCACAAATTTATCTTGTCAACGGGATCTTGTATGCTGACGTGAAGGACATTTTTGTCTTTTAGCTGACTGCTTATTGCAATTTGTACCAGGAAAGCAGTTTTACCGACTCCGGCCCGTGAGGTCACCGCACCAAAATTGCCTTTTTTTTCTGTTTCATCTGTTTCATATCCCAAGTAACTTAATGGATCTCTTAAGATAAGTTCTTTTTTCAGCATTTATTTGTCCTTATTTCTATATTTTTCATGTAAAAATTCATTATTGACTGTGAATTCTTATAATTTATGTATTATGTCCCGGTTTTAGCGTTTTTTTCATTTTTTTTTTCAATGGTTTCCAATACGCTTTTGGGAACTTGTTTATAGGTGGAAAATTCCATCGTAAATTGGGCCTTTCCCTGTGTCATTGATCTTAATGTTGTCGAATATCCGAACATTTCAGATAATGGAACCTCTGATTCGATCGCCGTGATCTGACCCATTTCATGGGAACCGATGATCATTCCGCGCCGTTGATTTAAAGATCCCATAACATTGCCCTGAAATTCAGCAGGGGTTTCAATCACCACTTTCATAATCGGTTCATGCAAAACAGGGTTTGCTTTAAAGTAAGCCTGCTGAAAGGCACCGCGAGCAGCTGCCTGAAAGGCCATTTCAGAAGAATCCACTGAATGTGAAGCACCGTCGTTTATAGTAATTTTTACACCGGTCACCGGGTATTTCAGCCATGGGCCTTTCGCAAGGCAGGATACAAACCCTTTTTCACATGATGATATGTATTGTGTAGGGATTGACCCGCCGGTGACTTTACTTTCAAACACAAATTCGTCTTCTGCAATAGGCTCCATGAAACCGGCAATGCGTCCGTATTGTCCGGAACCACCCGTCTGCTTTTTGTGGGTATAGTCAAAGGCTGTGTTGGTTGTGATTGTTTCCCTGTATGCGACGCTTGGCTCACCGGTGATGATTTCAGCTTTGTATTCCCGCCGCATTCGTTCAATATATACTTCAAGATGAAGCTCGCCCATTCCTGAAACAATTGTTTCTCCGGTTTCATTGCTGACAAATGTTTGAAACGTTGGGTCTTCTTTTGTAAACCGGTTGAGCGCCTTGGCCATGCTTGTTTCAGATGCGTTATCCTTGGCTTTGATTGAAAGGGAGATAACCGGTTCAGGGATGTGCATGGACGTCATTGAAACATTTAAACCGGGAGACGCAAAAGTGTCACCGGAAACACAGTCTACGCCAAAAAGAGCGCCGATATATCCTGCTTCAATTGTGTTGACATCTTCCATTTGGTCTGAGTGCATTCTCACAATTCGGCCAATTTTAATTTTTTTGCCTGTGCGGACATTAATACATGTGTCGCCTTTATTTAATTCCCCCTGATAGACCCGGATATAAGTCAACTGGCCAAACTGGCCTTCTTCGAGTTTAAACGCAAGGGCAACGAGCGGATCTTCTTTTTTGCCTGTAAGAATAAGGGGCTCTTCATTGTCATCTAAATTCAATGCTTCATTGGTAACTTCCATGGGCGTGGGTAAAAAATCGTTTGCTGCGTCGAGTACCAGTTGAATCCCTTTGTTTTTGTATGCTGATCCCATTACAACAGGGGTGAATTTTCGCTGAATAGTTCCCTTGCGGATGGCGTCAATCAAAAGTGCCTCCGGAATTTCAGATTCTTCTATTACGGCTTCGGTCAGTTCATCGGAAAAAATAGATGCGGCATCAACAAGTTCTTCACGTTTTTTATTAGCGCTTTCCATCAAGGAATCAGGGATTTCTTCTATTCGAATATTGTCACCGAATTCTCCATCAAAATAAACAGCTTTCATTGAGATCAAATCAATAATGCCCTCTAAATCGGCTTCAAGGCCGATGGGGATTTGAATAGGAACGGCATTATGGTTTAATTTTTCTCTTAACTGATCAACAACCCGAAACGGATCAGCACCGCTTCTGTCGCATTTATTGATAAACGCAATACAGGGCACATTATATCGTTTCATCTGCTGATCAACTGTTATAGACTGGGATTGTACGCCGCCCACGGAGCAGAGAACCAGGATCGCACCGTCGAGAACTCGCAGTGCTCGTTCAACCTCAATGGTAAAGTCAACATGGCCAGGAGTGTCAATAATATTTACTTCATGGTTTTTCCACTGGCAGTATGTTGCGGCGGAAGCAATTGTGATTCCACGCTCTTTTTCTAATTCCATTGAATCCATGGTGGCGCCGACGCCGTCTTTACCCCGAACTTCATGGATACGGTGAATTTTTTTAGTTAAATATAAAAAACGTTCCGTAAGTGTTGTTTTTCCTGAATCAATATGGGCACTTATTCCAATATTTCTTACTTTTTGCATTAGGTTGTTCATTTTGTTTTCCATTTGGCATTAGCTATTAAAATTGTAATTCACAGATTATTTTTTCATAAAGAAAAATTTATAATAATATTATTTATTATAGTTAAAGTCAAGGATTAATATTCTTTCCAATTATGCCGATATATTGTCTCGTGATGAGCTAATAGCTATAATTATGGTATAAAATTAATAGTTTATTCTTTTGTTGCGCAGTGTGTTTAAAAAAAGCAGAGGCTACAAATGAGGCGTGATGTCATTTTGAGTAGATTTCTTAAATTATTTATTTGCAGGTTTTGCATGAGGTATCGGTTGTTTGTGAATTTTCTCGGCTACTGCTGTTTGCCGAAACCGCAGATGCAGAAGATGATCCATTGCGTAGGTTGTTATTATAAGACCAATTAGTTGCAGCGGCAGATGTCCTTTCTGGTGAGAAAGGATAATAGCATTGTTGTCTCGGCTGGAGTGGCGGGTCTTGCGTGCAACCTGTTTGAAATGGTCCGATATTGCCGGTTCTGACCATATACCATTTTTTTTCTGGTCGAATGTCTGATGGATGCAGGCATGAAGACTCTTCAATCGGAGGGTTGCATTTTTTCATTAATTCTGTATCTGTCATTCGAACCCAAACCGCAACTTGAGCGCTATTCACTCGAACATACGTATCTCCAACGTAGCCGCGGACGTATTCGGTACCCGTGGGTTCATTTATACCCCACATATTTGTTTTTGGCGCCATTTGAAGAATTTCAGCTGTGAAGCTTTCATAATTGTGTACTTCCAGATGCATGGCTGTGACTCTTTCACCAGTATGTGGATCAGTTCCCTTTATTTTATTTATCATATAAGTGGGTGGTACTTTTGTATCAGTATAGTCTGAGATCGAAATGTTGTGCCTGCTTAAATATGCTTTTTGCGGATAGGCGCTACAAAGTATATTGTCATATTTATAATCGATTTCAAGGTCTGAATCCAATATGTAATGATCGACAAGGGTAAAGGGGTAATTATCATCCGCCGGCGTGTTGAGTTTTGGCCGGGAGAGTTCGCTGAAATATTTTGCCTGTTCTTCATCAATATATTTGTCTGTTTTAAACGTCTCAGATGTAAAGCCTATATTTTTGTGTGATAGATGGAATATACCGTTCTGAA
>JAQIBZ010000092.1 GCA_027858815.1 Desulfobacteraceae bacterium | reverse complement strand
CAATATCCCATGAGCGGTATTCTTGGCCGATCAGTTAATTTCAGTAGTTTTGCGCATATGATGGCGATCACCCCATCCGCGATATTTTGATTTAACACTTGACGTTTAAGAGGTCCGATTTAGAGTTTAACAAATAAAAAAAGGAAGGAAAAAAATGAAAAGATTTTTTATCATCGCTTCTATCATAGCATTGACGGCCATTGCTTTTGAAATATCGCCTGCTTTGGCGGATAACGTTCTAAAAGGCCCTGCACCGGAAACTTTTCCTGCCCCCGAAAATTGTGCAAAATGTCATAATGTTTCAAAAATATATGATGAACTTTCACAGTCATCGCATGATTCTATGTCCTGTTTGGAATGTCACGTTCCGGGTGCGGCGCAGCAAGACAAGTATAAAGCAGATGAGCGCACTTTCTGTCGGCTTGGTTATTATGACGGTCATGAAAAATGGATTGAAACAGCCGGGAATGATGTCTGTTTGAGGTGCCACGAAGACAGGGAGCTGGAATTCGAGGGGAAAAACTGCTGGGAATGCCATATGCCCGTAATCGGTGTCGATGACTTTGTTCTGGTAAAAGACAAGAAATTGCCGCCGACCGGAGACAATATCAAGGCCCATAAAGAGTTTCCCCACAGTTCCCATGTTTTCAAAGTTCACCCGGAAACAGACTAGACCGGTGATTAATAAATATTTTGAGCAGATGCTATATATAAAATTATCGAAAACCCATCAATTCGGGAAAACAAGGAATTCAAATATGACAAGTTAATCCTTGCCACGGGTTTGACAGAAGAAAACGCGGCCAGAGAAGGCTTTGAAACCGTATGCGTCATGGTTGATTCCAGAAACAAGCATGCGATGATTCCGGGCATGAAATCCTGGAAGATCAAAGCAAAAATTAAGGTAGGAAGAGTATGAAACATGGATCTTCAATTACACCGAATGATGCGATTTCGGCATCAGATGCACGCCGTCTCAGCCGCAACCTGAAAAGTCGGGTTTTTTGAAACGATTGCTGGCCTGGATCGCCAAAGGTTCGGAAAAAACATGCAAGACCTGACAGATAAAGCACTGATACCCCGCCTGGCAGGCAGGGACGAACTTTTCGGTTAAAAGGATTTGTCCGCCGGTTGTGACTTTTTCCACCAGCACGGCTTTATTTCCGGCTATAGCCGCGTAAAGCCCTGCTGTCAGTCCGGCGGCGTAACAGCCACCGATAATTACAAGATCATCGTCTGATAGGTTCCACGATAATTGCTCCTTTACACTCAATGTCGGAGTTACAAATACAAAGAAGTTTTTCGGGAGGGCGACATTGGATGTGAGGTAATTTTCTGTAGGGGCGGGGTTTATCCCCGCCCGCATGTCTGGGGAAATTTTCATTGGCAAGCCCTTTGTCCCATCCCTTGAATACCAGTTTTCGAAACCGGACCCAGCCGGGGGGCATCCACCAGACTTTTTCACCACCGGCAAGCTCTGCTGCGGCTTTTTCACACTCTGCTTCATCGGTGATCATATCCATGCAATGGGTGGCTTCAATTCCGGCAACCCCCTGTCCTTGTTCTTCGATGATGGTCTGCATTTTTCGCAAGGGATCATCCGCGTTCACATAGCAGAATTTGCCCCCGTAAACCACGATCACCTTGCTAACCGTTTCTTTTGCCTTATTGCTTTTTTCAACCAGTTGTCGTTCCAGTTCATGGATATCCTCATGGAGTCCCGGAGTCGTATAGTTGCGTTTTTTTGTATTTTATTTTAATATCTACATTAAAGGATCCATATTTCCGTATGCCTGATTTCTGTCTTTCAAATTTTAAAAAATCCAAATTTTTTTTCCATTCGTTCAACAATTTGCTGATTTTTTGTTTTTTCTGGATGACCCCATCGGTTTTACATGCTGAAGAATCTTGTTTATCCCGTGAATTCAAAACATTCACTTTTTATGTGGAAAATGATATTTTTGCCGGCACGGATAAACAATATACCGGTGGATTCAAGTTGACATGGAGCCGGCATGGATTGTCGACCTTTCCGGAAGACGCATGGCTTCATTCCTGGCTGTATCCGGTTGTCAATAGGTTGGGATTTGAAAATACGCCGGAAACGGAAAATGCGTTGACCTTTTCTATAGGACAAAGTGTTTATACGCCCGGGGATATACAAGAGACGGAGCTGATTAGAGATGACCGGCCCTATGCCGGGATCACGTATATTGAAATTGGTTTTCACAGAAAATTAGAAAACCACATGCATACGCTGGGGCTTTGTGCAGGTATTGTCGGTCCCCATTCTTATGCCGAGGCGTTTCAGACAGCCGGGCATGGTATATTAAACAGCAAGGAACCGAAAGGATGGGACCATCAGCTCGAAGATGAGCCGGTCATTTGCCTGATTTATGATTACAAACAAAAGATTTTAACATCCAATATCAACGCCGGGGTCGGGGGGGATGTTGTTTTTAATACCGGGGCTGGCATTGGAAATGTCAGGATTTATTACAACATCGGGTTGATGATGCGGTATGGATGGAATGTGCCGAATGATTGCGGAAATTTTCCCATTCAACCGGCTACCTGCATTAATGCGGAACTCAAGCAGTCAGTTTGCGATTCGCCAAAAAAGCGGTTTGGCGCCCATCTTTTTTTCTCTGCCGGCAGCCAGCTTGTATTGCGTGATATTTTACTTGATGGTAATACGTTTCGGGACAGCCACAGTGTGGATAAAAAACCGGTTGTCGGGGTTTTTGTGGGGGGCATTGGGCTGGTGTATGGTAAAATAAAAACCGTCTTCGCCTATGTTGCCCGGACAAAATCTTTTGAAACCCAGCAGGACCCCGAGGTGTTTGGGTCGATTAATTTTTCATTTCAATACTGATGGCTTCGTAAAAAGTCCAAATTATGTGTTGCGCTGCATCCTTCGTTTTTTCAAAGTACGAAAAGTACATATCATCACTCAGGATTTGCGCGCCTGGAATTTGAACTTTTATACTTTGCCATTGGAATCTGGCTTTTTCCCGGTTCATTAATGTCGATTATTCACGGACGGTCTTGTCCACATAAATATTGTATTTTTTAAGACGATTATATAACGCGACCCGGCTGATCCCCAGTATTTTAGCCGCTTTTGATTTGTTCCCCATAGTTGAAGAAATGGCGGCCATCAGTTGTTTCTTTTCCTCATCACTCCCGGGCTGATCCTGATATTTTCATCCTTGCGGTTGTTTTATTTGTTTTTTAAATAGATTAGATGGCAGATGATCGGGAGTGATTTCCCCTTCGCGGCATAACACAAAGGCGTGTTCAATAACAGGGATATCTCCGATTTCATCTAAAAAAATTGCTCCTTTGTGCGCTGCTTCAAACCGGCCGATGCGTGTTTTCAAAGCGCCGGTATACGCGCCCTTCCCATGACCGAAAAGTTCACTTTCAAGCAGGGATTCATTTAACGCGGCACAATTCACTTTAATAAAATGCCCTTTTTTCCGGTCACTTATGTTGTATATGGCATTAGCGGCAAGTTCTTTTCCCGTGCCGTTTTCACCGTAGATGATGACGGGGATATCCGATTTCGCGACACTGGTAATCAGCTCATAAACATGTTGCATGGCAGTAGACTTTCCCGTCATTGACTGATATCCGTCCTTTGCATTGAGTACCTGCCGGAGGTCGGAAATAATCGCTTCCTTGGCCAAAGCCTCACTCAAATCAGTCAGCGTCTCAACCCCGCCGATGATTTTTCCGTCACTGTTTTTTAAGACTGCGGCGCTTTTAAACACATTAACGGGCTAGCCATTTTTTTTTAAGTGTACATCGTATTTTTAAGCGTTTTTTTTCAAAAAGCGCGCAAGAATGATCGGCTGATTGTTTTTTTTTAACAAAACACTTGTCGCAGTTTAATACACCGCAAGGGTTTCCCACAAGCTCTCGCTCTTTAAAGCCTGTAATTCGGAGTATGGATTGATTAACGGAAATAATCAATCCTTTAGAATCAACAACCATCAACGCCTCGGCCATGGTGTCGATAATGGTTTTCCAGTACTGATTCTGTTCAATTTTGAGTTGTTCCATTTT
>JAQIBZ010000080.1 GCA_027858815.1 Desulfobacteraceae bacterium | reverse complement strand
CATATAAACCCTGTACACCTAAAGTTATTCATGTCCGATCTATAATAATTATACCTTTACAAAGTACCTTTTTAACCACAATCAAATCCGCATAAGCAGAGAGGGTAAATGAGAGCAGTCATTCAAAGGGTAACATCAAGTTCCGTTACCGTAGGCAACAAGCAGATCAGTCACATTGGCCCCGGACTTCTTGTCTTATTGGGGGTGACCCATACGGATCAACCTACTGATGCCAAATATCTTGCCGATAAAGTGGCAAACTTAAGGATATTTGAAGATTCCGATGGTAAAATGAATTTATCAGTGATCGATACTGGCGGTGAGATATTGGTGGTATCACAATTTACGCTCTACGGTGACTGCACAAAAGGAAGACGGCCGTCATTTATTGAAGCGGCAAAGCCGGACAAAGCAGAAAAATTGTATGACTATTTTACCGAACAGATAAATGAAAAAGGCATCCCGACCCAATCCGGTCAGTTCAGGGCAATGATGAAAGTTGAACTTGTTAATGACGGATCGGTGACGCTCATTGTAGAAAGCAAAATTTAATCATGACGTATGTTGTTTTTTTTAAAGGCGTCCACGATATCAAAGATAGGATAATTATTGTGGCGATTTATCCTTGGCCTCATTCAAAACTTTTCTCACCATTTCTAGTAGATCAGATTTTCCTACAGGCTTAGCGGCATAAGCCGAAATCCCTAAGTCTATGGCTTTTTCTTCATTCATACGATCACTAAAACCGGTACAAACGATGATAGGGATATTCGGTTTTATTTTTATAAGTTCCCGGACCAGACGATCCCCTGGCATTTCCGGCATGGCCATGTCGGTAATAATCAGATCAAATTTGTCAGGTTCATCTTTGAACAGCTTCAAGGCTCTTTTGCTGCTTGTTTCACCGACAACCTCAAATCCCTGCCTTTCAAGGATTTGTTTGAGCAGTTTCACGAGAGATGCTTCGTCATCGACACACAAGATGCGCTCCGTACCAGCCGGTAAAGCATCAGATGCTTCTGTTTTTATTTCCACTTGCTCTTTAGTTAAAGGAAACAGTACCTCAACCGTCGTTCCTTTTCCAATTTCACTCCGGATGCCAATGGCACCATCATATTTTTTTACGATGCCATAGACAATGGCCAACCCCATCCCTAACCCTTCATCCACATCCTTGGTAGTGAAATACGGATCTAATATCCGATCCATGATCCCGGGATCGATCCCTGTACCGGAATCCTTTACAGATAGTTTTACATATTCACCTGCGCTAAGTTCTTCATATTGAACTGCTCCGTTTTCATTAAGAGTTATTGCTTTTAACTCAATATCCAGAAAACCTGTATCATTATCTATTGCATGAACCGCATTGGTGCATAAATTTATAAGGATCTGATGGATCTCTGTCGGATCTGCAAGAATCATTTCAACGTCACACAGAATATCCTGGTGTATTTTAATCTCCATTGGAATCGTTGAGCGTATTAATTTCAATGCTTCATTTACAACGGCACTGATTCTTATCGGTTTCCGCGTGGCTGGTGATTTTCTGGCAAAGCTGAGTATTTGTTTCACGACATCTTTTGCCCTTAATGATGCTGTCTTTATCTCTTCCAGGCAATCGTTAATAGAACTTTTTTCCGGAACATCGTCTATAGCAAGTTCGGTGTTGCCGACAATAATCGATAGTATATTACTGAATTCATGGGCAATCCCACCTGACAGGGTCCCGATGGCTTCCATTTTATGAGCTTGTCGCAACTGCTCCGCCAGTTCCGCCTTTTCTTTTTCAACCTGCTTACGTTCTGAAATATCTCTGGTCACACCGACAATACCGACTGGACAGCCTTTATCATCACGGACAAATCGAGCGGATATCTCCGCCCAAAAGGTTGACCCGTTTTTGTAAAAATGTTCCAATTCCAATAAGCGCGGCTTGGCCAACCCTGATTTTTCAGCAATCAACTCTTCATTTAATGCTTCTGAAATCAGTTTCAAAGATGCAGGGGTAAACAGTTCTTCAAGGCGACTGTTCATTATTTCCTGATCACTAAACCCGGAAATATGTTCAAATGATGGATTGACATAAGTAAATTTAAAGGTTTTCAGGTCAAATTCCCAAATCGTATCGGAAATATTATCCGTCACACGACGATACCGTTTTTCGCTTTCCCTTAAAGCTGACTCTGCCTGAATACGTTCTTTGAGAAGATCATTGAATTCATCTTTAACAAGCTTAACAGATTGATAAATATAATAAAAAGGGTGATCTTCCTCAATACCAAAATTTAATTCACTGCCTTTTTCATCCCAGTTAATTTTCCCGAAAAACGCCATTAGATTTTCAATATCCGTGTTGCTTACCGGAGCAGGATGTTCTGTGATTTTTCTTTGCTTTTTTTTAGATATTTTTCTGTATTTTTCTTCCCGGATCAGGTTAAATGCATGATCGAGATCCCTTGCGACTTTTACTTTAAAAGGCATTAACGGCTTAGCAAGATACAACGCTGTTTTCATGAATGTATTGGTTCCATATACAATATAGAGCCTGATAGGATGTTGTTTATACCAATTTTGCAAAGACTGCATATATTCGGCACGGGCAAAGCGGCTTCCGCCTTTAAGGTTTCTCGAATCTACAACAATATAATCAATCTTTGAGTCTTCGGGGATAGCCGACTGCCAAATCTTTCTCTTACTGTCAATCAGCGGAACGTGCTCAGAATCGAGCTTTCCTATGGAAGTAGAATGCAAAATAGACCGGTCAATCATAATCGTATGGTTACTGTATCCCGGTGTATCGATATTCCATGACTCTTCGCAAAGTACGTCGACAGGTGTCAGGGTACGATCATTCGTTTCTATATAATTGCATAAATCTAATGGCGCAGTATTTTTTATCAGATCTTTTTGTCCACTGACTTCAATAGCCTTTTTTAGGGCATCCCGGTAATTTTTTGAGACATATATGCGTTTTCCTGCTTTATTGAATTTTTCTCCGATTTTTACAGCAACAGACAAAGGGGGCGATAAGTTACAAAAAATCAATGATGTCATATTTTCAGCAGCATTCATTTTATCAATAAAAAACTTGCGTGCCGCTATACTGGAACCCTTTAATAAAGAATAATCTTCAATTTGAATATATTTTCCATTTTCACCGGAAAAATGAGTGGCAACCGTTTCATTGATAGCTAAAGAATTTTTTACCCCTTCAAAATTCGCACGGCCTTCGGGTCGACTATATAAAATGGAATCCCCGATTTTCCAGAAATTAACAGTAAACGTATCACTGACTTTTTGTTTTATCCATTCAGGGCGGGAAAACACTTTACTCCCGCTAACGGGACAAAAAAGAGCCAATATGACCTCCTATTGATTTTTTTGGATATATGTTTTAAATTACAAATACATAAATTATTATTTTAAATATACTAATAACACAAAATATCAAATGGATTTATGAAAATGGGTTAAAAAAAATCATTGTGAAAAGTCCTCAACGCTTCCAGCACTCACGGTGGAAAAGAGCAAGAATTGAGCAGGATAATGGGTTGGTTTTCTTCAATGGCTGTATTAATTGCAGGATTCGGGTATATATGGTCTTCACAGCCAAAAGAAATCGGGCCTTGATCATCGTTTCGGCCACCTTTCCCGTAGGGTGCGGGGTTTATCCCCGCCCGTTTTTTCGTAGGGCCCGGTATCCAGAGATGAGAATGACTCACACCTTCGTCATACTTGTTTTTCGGGAGGGCATAAAGCCCTCCCCTACATATGACCGAAACGATGATCAAGGCCAGAAATCGTATCATCTGAATTGGCTATAAAAGTTCTAACGACCGGTTCTCTATCAATTATCTTGCTGTTTGTTTTGCTTCTGATAAATTATCTCCGCCAAAAAAAGTTAACAGGAGAATCGAAAAAGGTCATCAACAAAATGGACCTGCAGTATCAATAAGGAGAAGCAGTATAGAAGCATTAGAGTTGATTCGGTCAAAACCGAATGATTTTGATTTGGTCATAACGGATATGACAATGCCGAACTTGACGGGGGATAAAATGTCAATCGGAATGATGAAAATCAGACCTGATATTCCTGTTATTCTTTGCATCGGGTATAGTAAAAAAATTTCAAAAGAAGCAGCCTTAGAAATTGGTATAAAAGGCTTTGCATACAAACCCGTGGTAAAATCTGATTTGGCCCAAACAGTCCGAAAAGTGTTGGATGATGCCAAAGGAAAAACTTAACAATAATCATCAAGTAGTTATATGAGATTAAATTATTCCTTCAAAACCGCAGACCGGATTTTAATAACGTTCTCTGCCTTTATTTTATTCAGTCTGTTTTTATGCCCGTCAACGTATGCATTGGGCCCCATTCATAAAATAAATAATCTCATCACTTCTCAGGATGCGGTTCTCTTAGCCTCTCCGAATGGGAAAATTATCTTCAGCAAAAATGCGGACAAAAAATTAATCCCGGCCTCCACTTTAAAGGTACTGACATCTCTTG
This sequence comes from Desulfobacteraceae bacterium, assembly GCA_027858815.1. Classification (GTDB taxonomy): domain Bacteria; phylum Desulfobacterota; class Desulfobacteria; order Desulfobacterales; family Desulfosalsimonadaceae; genus SURF-3. The sequence goes on along the minus strand of JAQIBZ010000080.1, from coordinate 325 downwards.
TGGCCATACATTACTTAAATCAAGATTACCACTTTCCAACGGAATTCTATATTGATGCTGATTCCAACCTGATTATTAAAGGTTATGGCGACCCGCTGATGATTTCAGAAGAAGTCAGGAAAATTTCTTTAACGCTCAAACCACTTATTGGTTCACTCAATGATATAATTTTAGATGATACGTTTTTTGAAAAACCTTTAACCATCCCCGGCACCGTCAAAGACTCACTGCAGCCCTATGATGCACCGAATGGTGCGTTATGTGTAAACTTTAATACCGTAAATTTTAAAATTGAAAATAAATCGATTGTCAGCGCCGAACCCCA
>JAQIBZ010000078.1 GCA_027858815.1 Desulfobacteraceae bacterium | reverse complement strand
GTTAAAAGCGGCCGGAATACCTTCGGACATCGTTTTATGGCACCGAAAAAAATAAAATTATCTTCGCCGGATCAATATCTTGAACTCCTTTCCGACGCGTTTGTTATGGCGGATATTAGTCTGCGCAGAGGAAAGCTGGTTGCTCAGATGAATGAAGCGGTTGCCCGAATCAATGGTCAGGTAATACCGGATGATGATCTGGTGGATACAGTCACTAATCTCATCGAATATCCGGCAGCTGTTGTGGGAAGGTTTGATGATGAATTTCTTGAGTTGCCCCGTGAGATATTAATTACTTCCATGCGGGTTCACCAGAAATACTTTGCGGTTGAGGATTCTCAAGGCAATCTGATGCCGTATTTTGTGGCTGTAAATAATACAAAAGCCAATGACATGGATCTTGTTGCAAATGGTCATCAACGTGTTTTAAGAGCCCGTTTGGCTGATGCCCAGTTCTTTTTTAATACGGATTTGAAAAATTCGCTGGATGAAAAGAAAGAAAAGTTAAAGTCTGTTTTATTTCAGGCAGACCTTGGTTCCATGTTTGACAAAACTACTCGGATTGAAAAACTGGCCGGTTTTCTGGCAGGCATTCAGGGCGTGGATGAGAAACAGACCGCTCAGATTCAGCGGGCCGCCGGTCTTTGCAAAGCAGACCTGGTCAGTCATGCGGTGATTGAATTTCCCAAACTTCAGGGGATTATGGGGCGTGTGTACGCTCATAAACAAAAAGAGCCGGACAATGTGGGCACGGCAATAGAGGAACATTACCAGCCGACGTATTCCGGCGCGCCTTTGCCGGAAAGCCTTGAAGGCGCGATTTTAAGTATCTCAGATAAAATTGACTCGATTTGTGGCTGTTTCAGTATTGATCTGATACCCACCGGTGCTTCTGATCCGTATGCGCTTCGACGACAGTCGAATGGAATTATTTTAATTGCCTTAAAGAATAATTTTTCATTTTCTTTAAATGATCTTATTGAAAAGAGTCTTCAGCTGTTTGATAAATGTGATGCATCTGAAATTGGCCCATTAACAGAGAAAATCATAGACTTTTTAAAAGGAAGAATGGACCACCTGCTGGAAGCGGAAGGTGTTTCAAAAGATGCAGTCGCAGCTGTTTTGTCTGTTTCAAAAGACAACATCCCGACCATCTGGAAAAAAGCCCATGCGCTGCAGCAATTAAAGTCCGAACCTGATTTTGAAATTCTTGCCACCGCGTTTAAGCGAGTGGTAAATATTATTAAAAAAGCCGATTCATCTGAAACCGTTACACAAACCGTTAACGAATCTATTTTTGAACATGATTCAGAATCGATGCTTTACAATATGTTTAAAAAGATCAACCAACAGGTTGCAGCTCATATTGAAAAAGGAAACATTGACAAGGCATTTTCAGAAATAGCATCCATGCGGGAGTCTGTTGACCAGTTTTTTGATGATGTCATGGTTATGGCGGAAGATATGGATATTCGGAGAAACCGTCTGGCCCTTTTGGGGCAAATTTCCGGTTTGTTTGAACAACTGGCTGATTTTTCTAAAATATCTAACTAATTATTTTAAAACAACAAAGCAAAAATTATAACATATTAATGACGGAGGAATACAGTTATGGCAGGTTATGATCCAGAAAAAGATAAAACACTCAAAGAATGGAAATGCGAAGAGACCGGCCTGATGGTCTCAATTAATCAGTACGGTGACGGGGAACCGAAACTTCAGATTGGTCCGCGCATTCTAATGAAAAAAGATGGAACTGAAAGACGGCCGGCCAAGGCTGGACGGCTGACCATTGAAGATGTCATGTGGCTTTATGATGCGATCGATGAGATAAAAGATGAAATGGCTGGTTTAGTTGACCCCATGAAATAAATATGAAATCTCATGATGCCATCATCAATCCGATAATGGGTAAAAAACCGCCGCAATTGGGCACGCGTTGCGTGATGGTTGCCAACCCGCCCGACTTTGATTATTTACACCGTTTATTAAAAACCGGAAATAATCAATCCCGTCGTCTGTTAATGAGTCGATTAAATTACGGGTATGGAAATTCTTCAATGGGCCTTATTGGTCCTTTTCTCGGCGCACCCTATGCTGTTATTCTTCTGGAGTCATTGATCGCCTGGGGAATTACAGAGATTATTTTTTTAGGCTGGTGCGGGGCTGTTTCGGATGATGTCCGGATCGGTGATGTGGTTATTCCGGATAAAGCCTTTATCGATGACGGAACATCAAATAATTATGTCTCTTCCCAGTGTTCTGGCTCTCTTCCCAGTGCTTCACTTTCAGCGAGTATCAAGTCAGCTTTAACCGGAAATAACGTCAAATTTCATGAAGGTCCGGTCTGGTCTACGGATGCTATTTATCGTGAAACAAAAGAAAAAGTGATTTGTTTTCAGAAAAAAAATGCCCTGGCTGTGGAAATGGAAGCAGCGGCCTTGTTTTCTGTGGGGTCTTTTCGTAAAATTGATGTGGGGTGCATTCTGATTGTTTCCGATGAGCTGTCTTCTCTGAAATGGAAGCCCGGATTTAAAAATCCTGTTTTTAAAGAACGCTGCCATCAGGTGTGCGAAATTCTGCGGAATTTTTTTAATGATGATTAATTTAATATTTATCAATTCAATCTCAATATCATTAACTTAAACCATCTGCGTAGGGGAGGGGTTTACCCCCTCCCGTTATGGTTCGCTATTTTGCGGGAGGGGATAAACCCCTCCCCTACAACATCGGAACATCTTAAGTTAATGGCATTGAATTCAACCTTATAGAGAAGCTTATGACTGACAAAGTAAATCCTGAAATAGAACTCCGGATTGCTTACTTACGCCGGGATCTTCATCAGCACAACCACCGCTATTTTATCTTAGATGAACCGGTCATTTCCGATGCGGAATATGATCGCTTGATGAAAGAACTCATTGAACTGGAAGAATCATGGCCCCAGTTTTCAAGTGCGGATTCGCCCAGCGCAAGAGTCGGGTCGCCGCCGCTGGACAAATTTGATACGGTGGCACATTCCGTACCTATGATGAGCTTGGACAAAGGATTTAATGAAGAAGATTTGATCAGCTTTGATCAGCGTGTCAAAAAGATATTAAAAACCGAATCTGACATATTGTATACTGCAGAACCTAAAATTGATGGTGTTGCGGTTGAGCTGATTTATGAAAAAGGGGTGCTGACCATGGCTTCAACCCGCGGAGATGGGCTTACGGGTGAAATAATTACCGCCAATGTAAAAACCATCCAGACAGTGCCGCTTCAGCTTCAGAAAAATGAAAACTTTCCGATTCCTGCTTTGATTGAGGTTCGCGGTGAAATATTTATTAGCAAGGAAAATTTTAAATCTCTTAATGAAGAGCGTGCCAATCAGGATCATCCGCTGTTTGCTAACCCGAGGAATGCTGCAGCCGGTTCATTGCGTCAATTGGATTCAGCAGTTACTGCCCAGAGGCCATTGGAAATTTATATTTATAATGTCAGTGATGCAACGGTGCTGCAAACCAATTCTCAGGCCGAAACACTCCAAAAGCTGAAGAAACTTGGGTTTCGCACAAATCCGTTAATTTTGTCAAAAGTGCCGCTTGCCGAAGTAACAGCATATTACAGGGAACTGGATTCAAAGCGCCTTGATCTTGCCTATGAAATTGATGGCATGGTGGTTAAGGTAGATAATTTTGAAGATCAGCAAATGCTTGGTGTGACTTCCCGGAGTCCAAGGTGGGCGATTGCAATAAAATTTAAAGCATTGCAGGAGCGAACGCGGGTTTTGGATATTCAGATTCAGGTGGGACGCACGGGTGCGCTAACACCCGTTGCACACCTGGAGCCGGTAAATGTCGCCGGGGTCATGGTCAGTCGGGCAACACTGCATAATTCTGATGAAATTTTGAAAAAAGATGTCCGGATCAATGACTGGGTATTTGTTCAGCGGGCGGGTGATGTGATTCCTGAAGTTGTCAAAGTTATTGCATCATCGCGAAACGGAACGGAAAGGCAGTTTGTGATGCCGTCGGAATGTCCTGAATGCGGCAAGCCGGTATTGCGTGATGAGGAAGAAGCCGTCACCCGATGTGTAAATGACGAGTGCCCGGCAATCATCAAGGGGAAAATCAAACATTTTGCCGCTAAAGGCGCCTTTGACATTGATGGACTTGGTGATAAATTGATTGATCAGCTGGTGGACAGGAAATTGATTTTTTCTTATGCCGACCTGTTTGGTTTAAGCGTTGAAATATTAAAAGACTTGGAACGTATGGGAGAAAAGTCTGCGCAGAATATAATGTTAGCCATCGAAAAGAGCAAACATATCAGCTTTGCGCGGTTTCTGTATGCCCTTGGCATCCGGCATGCGGGAGAACATACTGCCCGCATACTTGCAGACGCATACGATGATATTAAATCAATTGCAGCTGAAACAGCCGAGACACTCGAATCAATTGAAGGAATCGGTCCGATTGTTGCCCATAGTATTGTTGACTTTTTTGCAGGTACAAACAATCAAGATACCATTGATCAACTCATAAAAAGCGGTATCACTATTGAAAAAGTAAAACGCATTACCGGAGAATCAACTTTTATGGGGATGACGTTTGTCCTGACAGGAAAACTTGAAACCCTGACAAGATCCCAGGCGAAAAAGCTGATTGAAGGGGCAGGGGGGACTGTTACCGGTAGTGTCAGCAGTAAGACGGATTATCTGGTTGCCGGTGATTCTCCGGGATCAAAATTTGATAAGGCTAAGACTTTAGGCGTTATAATAATCAATGAATCTGATTTAAAGAATATGCTGGTGCCGTAAGTTTTTCTATAAATTTTAAATGAGGTGTCCGATGAGTGAAAAAAAAGCAGTCCATGTAATTATCAGCGGCAGGGTACAGGGCGTTTTTTTCAGAATGGAAACCCGTCGGGCAGCAGAACGCTTTGGTATTAACGGGTGGGTTCGTAATCGTCAGGACGGGACCGTAGAAGCGGTTTTTGAAGCGGAATCTGAAAAAGTGGATCAGATGATTGATTGGTGCAGAACAGGCCCGCCAATGGCATCTGTCTCAGATGTAAAAGTTGATTCAATTGATTTTACGGGAGAAGATAAGGGGTTTTTAATACGGCCATAGAAGTCAGCCTGATTTGATAGTGTTTCTCATTCAATTCATAAAAAAAAGGGTCAACATAATAATTACATTATGTTGACCCTTTTTAAAACTGTATTTGATTCTATTATACGGAATCTTTTAAAGTCTTGCCGGGTTTGAATTTAACCACATTGCGCGCTTTAATTTTAATCGGATCACCCGTTTGCGGATTTCTTCCGGTTCTGGCTTTACGGCGAACTTTTGCAAATGTACCGAAACCTACGAGAGTAACTTTGCCGTCTTTTTTCTTTAAAGCTTTAGTAACACCGTCCATGAATGAATTCAAAGCGGTTGTTGCGGCAACTTTAGAAATGCCTGCTTCTTTGGCCATCTTTTCTACTAATTCTGCCTTAGTCATTGTTCCCTCCCATTAAATTAACATTAGTGATCCTGAAAAACCCTGATTATTTGGTACGTTAAAGGAGGCTTTTTTGCTTGTCAATAGATAAAATGGGTTTTTATGATTTTTTTAAAAAAAAAGTTGTTCTTAACCTGCTGTATAAGCGGGTTTTATTTTTATAGTACTCGAAAAAAACACTGCTATCAAACATTCAAAGGGTTATAGTCCTTAAGTTGATTGATCCATGGGTTTTGTGCAGGATCGAAGAGATGAGAAAAATCAGATGGTTTTTATAGGGTATGATTATTTGTTAAAAAACAATTGGTTACGCTTGATGGTTTAAGCAATCCCTTATATTTCAGTGAGTTGAAAAAAACCATGTCCGCTCGAACTTTGAGTCAGTATTGTTTACTATAGAATCTAAAATAAATCTAATTGTGGTTCTGCGCATGTTCCTACTTTTTCAGCGTGAAATGTAAATCAAAATAAAGATATAAAGTGACGAAATCGCGTGTTCTTTTTAAATTAATGTAAAATGAGTGAACATTGTACGGAAAATTTAACACTTGGTCAGCACATCTTTAAAAAATCTGATAAAGTACTATATAACTGGCGCTGCAACGAAAACAGATTATATGAGGCCGTTAAAATAGTATTTTACACTGTAAAATGAAAACGGGATATAGTAAAAAACATGTAAATTGAAAATATTTAACATAGGAGAATGATGCCAGAAATTATAGTAGATGCTTTATAAAAGTGCATCCACAAACAGTTTAGGGTCAAATTCCTGGAGGTCGTCAATCCCTTCACCGATACCGATATACCGGATCGGAACATTCAGGGTATTGCAGATACTTAGAACAATCCCGCCTTTTGCGGTGCCATCGAGTTTTGTGAGGACGATACCCGTAATATCGGTACTTTCATTAAATAGTTTGGCCTGAGAAACTGCATTCTGGCCCGTTGTGGCATCCAGAATCAGAAGTGTTTCATGGGGGGCGGAAGGAATTCGCTTTCCGATACTGCGCCTGATTTTTTTCAGTTCTTCCATCAGATTCACTTTGGTCTGCAGTCGGCCGGCTGTGTCAACAATAACCACATCAATATCTCTGGCCACTGCGGCTTCAACGCTATCATAAGCAACGGCTGCCGGATCAGATTTATCCCGATGTTTTACAATATCGGCATTAGCACGATTCGCCCAGATTTCCAGTTGCTCAACTGCTGCCGCACGGAAAGTGTCTGAAGCGGATAAAAGGACTTTTTTGTTTTGTGCGGTATATTTTGCTGCCAGCTTTCCAATGGTAGTTGTTTTGCCGACACCATTGACGCCAACGACCATAATGACATGTGGCTTTTCTAATGTTTGTTCCGGATGTTCAATATCCACAAGAGACAGCATTTCTTTTTTCAGTTCAGATTTGAACTCGTCGGCATTTGTAATTTTATTTGCTTTTTTCCCAATCCGCTGCATCAATTCCATGGTTGTCGGTACGCCAATGTCTGATGTGATCAGTACTTCTTCAATTTCTTCTAATACGTCATCATCAATTTTACGGCTTCCGGAAAGAATGGCATCAAACCGATTTGAAAGTGATTGTCTGGTTTTTGAAAGGCCTGATTTCAGGCGATCCAGAAAACCGACTACTTCAACCGGTTTTTCAGGCAATGCTTCAGCAATTGTTTTTTCTTCTGCTTCTTCAATTTCAACTTTATCTACAGAAACCGGCTCAGCTTCCTCAGTCTCAAAAATGGGTTCAGGGTCATGATCAGCCATGATTTCCGGTAGCTCACCCGCAGCCTCTTCAAAAATATCTTTTATTGCCTCATCCGTTTTATCTGCTATTAATGCATCAAAAGTCGTTTCAGCATCTGTTGCCAAATCTATATCAAAACTCGGCTCAGTATCTGTCTCAATATCCGTTAACAGCGCCTGATCTGTTTGAGTTAATTTTGCTTTTTTCAGTTTCCGGCCTTTTATGGTTCGCCTTAGAAGCAGAAAAAATAAAATAATTGCTAAAAATCCGGCAATTTCCGGTAAATATACATAATAATTAATTTCGAAAATTAAGTTAATTACAATGTTATACATTTCAAAGAGTTGATCGAGCATGTGAAAGCACCTTTTAAATTTGTAAATGTTTTAATTCAGTGAATGGGTTCGTCCTGACAGTTTTTCAATATCAACGGTAACAAGCTTGGATACGCCGCTTTCACCCATGGTAACGCCGAAGAGCATATCGGAAAATTCCATGCTTCTTTTATTGTGCGAAATCATGATAATCTGAGATTTTTCGCCGATAATTTTCAGCAACTCGTTAAAACGGTTGGTGTTGGCTTCATCCAGCGGGGCATCAATTTCATCCAGCAGGCAATAAGATGCCGGGTTAATCAAAAAGATTGAGAATATGAATGCAATTGCGGAAAGGGCTTTTTCACCGCCGGATAACAGGCTTAATCGGGTCACTTTCTTTCCGGGCGGATGAATCATCAACTCAACCCCGGTTTCCAGGGGATTATTGGGCTGAGTCAGTTCAAGCCATGCAGCCCCCCCGGCAAAAAGTCGTGGAAACATGGCTTTAAACTGTTCATTGATATTATTGAACATCTCCATGAAGAGTTTCTGGGTAATCCGGTTGATTTTTTTAATGACACTCTGCAAATCTTCAATCGCTTCAACCAGATCATCACGCTGTTGTTCAAGGAACTCAAAGCGGGTTTTTTGCTCTTCATACGCTTCGATTGCCCCTAAGTTGACATCTCCGACGCGGTCGATTTTTTTTCTAAAAGAGGCGAGGGCGGCTTCAGTTTTTTCGATGGAGAAATCCGGGGACAGAACAGTATCCCTGTTTTCAGCCAGAGATTGGGAAAAAGACTGGGAGTAGCGATCCAGGAACCCGTTAACAACATTTTCACGCTTGATATTAAAACCTGACAGTTCAAGCTCCAGCTGGTGGACTTTGTCCTGGACCTCTTCAATAATGCTTTTGGTATGATTGATGGTATCATCGGTTTTAGTGATTTCTCCGATAATATGCTGATAATCAGAATCGTGGTTCTGCAATTCGATATTTATATTGTTTAACCTATGAAGTATTTCGGATAGTTTTTTTTCTGCCTGGTTAATTTCTTTAGCCACCTGATTGTTCTTTTGCGTTTTAATGATGATGTCTTTTTTTATTTGTTCATTCTGCTTTAACCCTTCTGTCTCAAACTCATTCAATCTGTTTAAGGTTTTAATCGTATTTTTAATTTCTGCATTGAGTCTTGTTAATGAAAGTTTTAAGTCCATCTCAGTTTGAGTAACGGCATTAATCTGTTCAGATAAAGTTGCGATCCGTTCGGTTAAGATTTTTATTTCAAGTTCAGCGGATTCTTCATTTTTGGTGATTTCACCAAGAGCTGCGTCATGGGCAGCTATTTCTTCTTCAATGTCTGTTTTTTCACCCAGCAGCTTTTCTTTTTCAAGTGTAATGATATCATAGTGGTTTCGGGTATGCTTTAAGCTTTCTGATGCCTGAAAATGGTGTTTTTCCGCATCTATAATTTCTTTTTCATAATTATTTTTCTGAACCGTCAATTTCTGAATTTCCGTTTCCAATTGTTTTACGGCAGACTCCAGATTTTTTTGTGTTTTTTGTCCGGATTCCAGGGCGCTATCCAGTTCCGCCAGTTGATTGCTTAATTGTTTTAGCTCCAGCTTTTTTTTGTAAATACCGGATAACTTGTCCTGGCTGCCGCCGACCATAATACCGTTTGAAGAAATAATATCTCCGCTTTTAGTCACCACTTTATGACAGCTGCTTTCAGGAGTGCAAATTTTAATGGCATCATCAAAGTTTTCCGCCACAGCAATTCCGGACAGCAGTTCGGCAAATATTGCTTCATACCCGGACTTGATCGTCACATGGTTTGCCAGAAGAGTCAGACCATGATCCTGCTGTAAGGGCTTTTGAATGGAATTATGTAATGTTGATATGGGAATAAATCCGCTTCGTCCGGTATTACTATCTTTTAAATAATTAATTGAAGCAATACCCGTTGCCTGATCTTTGATGACAATATACTGCAGGGCTTCTCCGAGGGCTGCTTCCAGGGCAATTTCATAGCCTGCTTCCGGTTCAATGCCGTCAGCCGTAATTCCGAGAATACCGTTATCAGTTGAAGAAGAATCTTTATCGATATGACTTTGTGTCATGACCGCTTTGACGCCGTCTTTATACCATTCGTAATTATCATCCATTTTTTTTAAAGCCGAATATTCAGACTTTATTTTATTTTGATCGCTTTGCAGTATATTGACTGTTTTAATCTGGTTGCCGAGTTGGGTGCTCTGATCATCTAATTGTTCTTTTTTTTCTGAGATTCGCCGTTTAACGCTTTCACTGGCGTCAGTGATGTGCTGTAAATTTTCATCAGCTTCGGCAACTGTTTTTTTCAGCTTGGATATTTTTTCTGAAAGGTCTGCTTCATCTTTTTTGATGCGATTAATGCGTTGCCGGAGATTTTCTTTATTTGATTCTGCATTTTTAAATATATTCTGAAATTTTGCCTTTTGGGCCATCAGGCGCATTAGCTGTGTTTTTTGTTCATCAAGGGTTTTCTGAAGCACAAGCAGCTGAGATCTTATTTCCTGTGTTTCGGATGTCTTTTCATTCAGTGCGATTTTCTTTTCTTCGATTTCAAAACCAACGTTTTTTCGTTTAATGGTTTCTTCGACGATCTCGTCTTTAATTTTCTGATTTTTTGCCGCAAGTGCGATAATTGCCTCATCAAGTCCGGAGATTTCTGCATAAAGCCGCTTTTCTTCATTTCGCAGATATTTGATATCATTTTTCAGCGTATCACTGTCGCGTTCCAAATCGGATTTTTCTGATTTTTTTTGGGCAATTATCTGGTCTTTGGAAGATCGGTCGGAGTTGATTTTATCTAATGCGGAATTAAGTTTTTGCAATTCAGATGAATGGACAATATCCTTTTCTTTTAGTTCTGATAAAAGGTTCCGGGTACTGGTTATTTGAGACGTATAAAGCTCATGATAGTAAACAGAAACAAGAATATCCGATGTTTTCAGCCCATCACGGAAATCTTTATATCGAAGAGCCTTTCGGGCCTGACGGCGAAGGCTGTTCATCTGCTTTTTTATTTCATCAATAATATCGTTTAAGCGCAACAGGTTCTGGTTGGTTGAATTAACCTTGCTGAGGGCTTCATTCTTTCTGGTTTTATAACGGGTAACACCGGCAGCTTCCTCTATATAAGTTCTTCTTTCCTCCGGTGCAGCATCCGTGATTGCACCAATGTTCCCCTGCTGAACAATGGCGCAGGAGCGTGCTCCCATACCGCTGCCTAAAAACACATTATGAATATCTTTCAGACGGCATGGTTGTTTGTTGATCAGGTAAGCACTTTCTCCGGAACGGAAAAGGCGGCGGGTAATCATGATTTCAGTTAACTGGCTTAATTCTGATTCAATTGTATCCGGGGTATCATTTGACAGTGTCAGAGAAACTTCTGCCATATTCAGCTGGAGTCTTTTTTCAGTGCCTGAAAAAATAACATCTCCCATAGATTTTCCACGGAGCTGTTTGATGCTTTGTTCTCCCATTACCCATTTGATCGCATCAATAATATTACTTTTTCCGCAACCATTAGGACCGACAATCGCAGATATCCCGGAAGGAAAGTCAATGGTACACTTGTCCGGAAATGATTTAAAACCTAAGATTTCTATTCTTTTTAACCGCATATATGTTGATTGATGCTGTTTAGCAGAGTTAATGTATTTTTGAAAATGACCGCTATGAAAATATCGAGAAA